>NZ_JBMDKH010000005.1:0-277607 GCF_057809615.1 Hydrogenophaga sp. FG152
CCCAGGTTGCGCTGGGCGGTCATCGACATCACGTTCGTGTTGATGGTGGTCATGAGGAACTCCGGTTGAGAGGTTGGGCTGACTGCCCGGTTGCCCGGGCCACGAACCCATGGAGAAGTTCGTTGCAACCTATTTCGGTGCCTGTCACGTTTTCTTGAGGAATTCGACCCCGACCGCCCGCCGCCGCGAAAAAACGCACGAAAAAAAGCCCTGGTCGCATGAAGCGCCAGGGCATCCGTGGAGCGGACCCTTCAACTCAACCCGTGGATTTGTTCCACTGCGCGATCTGCTGGCTGACGAAAGCGTTGAGCGAGTTGAGCTGGCCCACCATCGCGTCCATCGCGTTGTACTGCTTGAGGTAACGCGATTCGGCGCGGACGGCGCGCTCGTTCACCTTTTCCTGTTCCTTGGTGTTGCGCTTGGCGGCTTCGCGCAGCGATTCGGAGCGCGAGGTCAGCGTGCCGCTGGCGCCCGCGAAACCTTCGGCGAAGGTCTTGAGCTTTTCGCCGAAGCCCTGTGCCGTGGGATCGATGTGGTCGGCGTTGAAGAGGTTTTGCACCGCCTGGGGGTTGTCCAGCGCCTTGCCCAGCTTGGTGCTGTCGACGCTCATCTTGCCGCCGGACTTGATCTCGATACCGATGTCGGCCAGCGTGGTGAATTCACCGCCGGGCGTGAACGAGCGCATCATGCCGCGCAGCGCGTTCTGCAGGCCCACGGCCGTGCTGTCGCCCTGCAGCGAGCCGGCCACCTTGGTGTCGGCGTTGTAGCCCGTGGTGCTGCTGAGCATGTCGTTGAGCGAGTTGTACGCATCGACGAAGGACTGGATGGTCTTGGTCATCGCCTCCTTGTCGTTGGTGATCGACACCTCGACCGGCGCGGTGGTGGTCTGGGAGAACTGCAGCGTGATGCCGGGCAGGCCGTCCTTGTAGGTGTTGCTGGCCGACTCGATGGCGATGCCGTTGATGGTGGCCAGGGCGTTCGCGCCGTGCGTGATCTGCACGCCCGAGGCCACGCCACCCTGCACCGCCAGGCGGGAGAGGCCGGCGGCGGGGTCGCCGTCGGCATCGGTCACCTGCATCTCGAAGCCCATGGCCTCGCCGGTTTCCTTGGAGCGCATCAGCAGGCGCTCGCCCGAGGCGTCGCGCAGCACGGTGGCGGTCACGCCCGAATCGGTGGCGTTGATCTTGGCCGCGATCGCCGTGAGGGTGTCCTCGCCGTCGGCGATCACGATGTCCACCGGGGTCTTGTCACCGGCTACGAAGGAGCCCGAACTCCAGTCGCCGAGCGTGATCTTCAGGCTGCCGGCGCCCATGGCCGTGTCTTTGGGCACCGCCAGCGTGGCCGTGGACTGCGCCCGGGCCAGCTGGGAGACCTCTACCGACATCGCGGTGGGCGCGGTGCCCGCCGTCACGGTGACGCCCACGGCGGCGGCCAGCGAAGAGCTGCCCTTGACGGCCTTGAAGGCGTTGGGGTCGGCCAGCTTGGTGCCGAGCTCGCCGAGCGAGTTCATCATCGACGTCAGGGTGCCGAAGAGCGAAATCTTGCTCTGGATCTTGGTGGCCTGCGTCTGCAGGCCCGCCAGCGGAGCGCGCTCGAGCGCGACCAGCTGGGAGACGATGGTTTCGATCGGGACGCCGCTGGCCATGCCGGTGGAGGTGATCGGCATGTCAGATCTCCGCGCCGGCGCGGGGCGCCTGCGTGTGGGTGGAAGCGGGTCGGTTCTTCATGTTCTGTTTCCTCCGGGATGTACGCACCACACGCCAGGGCATGCGGTCTGTGCATCCCGCAATCGCCGTTGGACACGGCGCATGCGGATGTGCGCGCCCGATCAGGAGCGCAGCAGCGAGAGCACCCCCTGGGGAATCTGGTTGGCCTGGGCCACCATGGCGGTGCCGGCCTGTTGCAGGATCTGGGCGCGCGAGAGGTTGGACGTTTCCTTGGCGAAGTCGGCATCGACGATGCGGCCGCGCGCGGCGGAGATGTTCTCGCCCGTGATCTGGATGTTGGCCACGGCGTTCTCGAAGCGGCTTTGCAGGGCGCCGAGGTCGGCGCGCGAGCTGTTGATTGCGTTGATGGCGTTGTCGATCACCTTCAGGGCGAGCTGCGAGTCGCCGAAGGAGTTGACGTTGATGTCTTCGACGAAGGAGTCGGCGGCGGCGGCGGTGGCCGCGCCAGCGCCGGTGGTGCCGGCGGCGAAGTTGCCGAAGTCGCCCGCCACGAGCGCGCGGTCGGAGAACACCTCGTAGCCGTCCATCACGCCAGCGGTGAACGTGGGGCGGGCGAAGACGCCGGTGTCGGAGGACTTGGCGTTGATCGCGTCCACCACCTGGCCGGCGCGCTGCGCCAGCGTGGTGGCTTCACCGATGGGGCCGAGGTTGACCGCGTTGCCGTTGGCGTCGTTGATGGAAAGGGGCGTGGCGCCACCGGCGGGGATGGCGGCCAGCACGGCGGGCGCCACCGGCGTGGCCGGCGGCACGATCTTGGCGGTGGTATGCACCGAGGTCTGGCCCAGCGCCTTGGAGTTGGAGTTGACGATGCTGTCGATCGAGATGCCTTCACCGGCGTTGGCGCCGACCTGGAAGGTGGCGTTGGCGAACGAGCCGTCGAGCAGCTTGGTGCCGTTGAACGAGGTGGTCTTGGCCACGCGGTCGATTTCCTGGCGCAGTTGCTGCACCTCGGCGTTGAGCGCGGTGCGGTCGCTGCCGTTGTTCGAGGCGTTGGCCGACTGCACGGCCAGTTCGCGCATGCGCTGCAGCATGTCGCCGACCTTGCCCAGGGCGCCTTCGGCGGTCTGCGCCAGCGAGATGCCGTCGTTGGCGTTGCGCGCGGCCACGTTGAGGCCACGCACCTGGGTGTTCATGCGTTCGGAAATCGCGAGGCCGGCGGCATCGTCTTTCGCGCTGTTCACGCGCAGGCCCGAAGACAGGCGCTGCATGGAAGTGGCCAACGAGCTGGCCGAGCTGCTCAGATTTCGCTGAGCATTCATCGACATCACGTTCGTGTTGATGGTGGTCATAACTAACTCCTGTAAATGGACTTGGAAAGTGAACCGGCTTCATGGGCATTGCTGCCCATCGCCGTGTCGACCCTTGCGGGCCTCCACCGTCGCTGCTCGCCGCCTTTGCTGGCCGGACGACGAACCCATTTGGAAGTTCGTTGAGTCAATTTCGGTGATGAGTGGAGATTCTTGAGGTTTGTCTGCAATCCAACCGGCGGATAAACCGGGCCGTTCGGCGCCAGTTCGTGGCTTTAAGGGGCTCCCCCCTGCGCCGCTTTGCGGCTTCCCCCCTCTGTGGCGCGCCTGCGGCGCTTCGAGGGGGGACGGCGTCTCGGGCCGGCGGAGCCGGACCCTTGACGCCTCTTGAGGGAGGCAGCTCCTCTCCTGCGTCGCCCCACAGGCAGGATCGTTTTGAGTACCAAGGTTGTAGGTGTTTGGATGACAAGGGGGTGCTGCGCGCCTGACGCAACGCACAGACATTTCCCGATTCAAGTTTTTTTACCGCTCGACACAATTCATACATCGGGCCAACAAACAGCGGCTCTCACTGAAAGAAGGAAACATCATGGACAGCGAACAACTCCTGGCAGAAATCCGCGAAGCCAACCTGACGTACCTCATGCTGGCGCAGAACCTGATCCGCAAGGACCGCGCCGAAGCCCTGTACCGCCTGGGCCTGACCGAAGAGGCCGCCGACCTGCTGGGCATGCTGTCCACCGCCCAACTGCTCAAGATCGCGTCCAGCAACATGCTGCTGTGCCGCTTCCGCGTTGACGACGACCTGGTGTGGAACCTGCTGACCAGCCACAACGTGAAGAAGGTGGACAACAGCACCACCACCCAGCTGCACGCCAGCATCCTCATGGCCGGCCGTTTCGCCGAGTCCATGGCCGCTCACTGAGCCGCGCTTCCCGCTTCCTTTCTTCTTCTTTCTGAACGTCTCATCTCCAGGAGCCCACCATGGCCGCAGGCAAGAGCATCCTCAACGAGTCGCGTGACATCGAGCGCGCTGTCGCCCTGATCCAGCTCGGCGCCCGCCTGCAGGTTCTGGAGTACGAAACCAGCCTGTCCTACGAGCGCCTGCTGCGCCTGTACAAGGAAGTCGCCGGCAAATCGCCGTCCAAGGGCCAGCTGCCTTTCTCGACCGACTGGTTCCTGACCTGGCAGCCCAACATCCACTCGTCGCTGTTCCTCAACATCCACGAGTACCTCTCCAAGACCAGCGAACTCGAAGAGATCGACACGGTCATCAAGGCCTTCCGCCTCTACAGCGAACAGATGCAGGCCAGCGCCATCGAGCCGCTGCTCTCCGTCACCCGCGCCTGGCGCCTGGTGAAGTTCGTCGACAACGGCATGCTCACGCTGACCAAGTGCTCCTGCTGCGGCGGCCACTTCGTCACCGAACCCTACGAAAACCGCCATTTCGTCTGCGGCCTGTGCCAGCCGCCGGCCCGCGCCGGCAAAGGCAGCGCCAACGGCGGCCTGAAGTTGCATTGATCGCCCCCCCGCGCCGCCTTCGGCGTCACCCCCCAGGGGGCAACACCTGCGGCCCGGCAAAGCCGGTTCCGCGGTGTTCTGGAAGAAGGCCGGCGCAGCTCAAACCTCGAAATGGACCCCGATGCGGGTCCATTTCGCGTTTATGGCCCGCTTCATTCCCACCTAGAGTTGACCGATAGAAAACACATTCCTCCAAGTCACGCGTGCGCCGGTGTGCCGCGTCCTCTTCCAGGCACAAGAACATGTTCGTCATCATTGGTTTCGTGGTTTCGATGGTCTGCATCTTCGGGGTATTCATATTCCACGGAGGCAACATCGGTGTCGTGCTCAAGGCGCTGCCTTTCGAGCTGACGACCATCCTGGGCGCCGCGCTGGGGGCTTTCCTCATCAACAACCAGATGAAGGTGGTCAAGGCCTCGTTCAAAGGCCTGGCCCAGTGCTTCAAGGGCAGCCGCTACACCAAGGCGCGCTACATGGAGCTGCTCGCGCTGCTGTTCGACATCCTGCAGAAGGCCCGCAAGGAAGGCCTGATGGCGATCGAGCAGGATGTGGAGAACCCGCACGACTCCGCACTGTTCAAGAAATACCCCACCATCTCGGCCGACCACCACGTGGTCGAGTTCATCACCGACTACCTGCGCATGATGGTCTCGGGCAACCTCAACGCGCACGAGATCGAGTCGCTGATGGACGCCGAGATCGAAACCCACCACCAGGAAGCGCACGCCCCGGTGGCCGCCATCGGCCGCCTGGCCGGCGGCCTGCCGGCCTTCGGCATCGTGGCCGCCGTGCTGGGCGTGGTGAACACCATGGGCTCGGTTGGCCAGCCGCCCGCCGTGCTCGGCGCCATGATCGGTTCGGCCCTGGTCGGCACCTTCCTCGGCATCTTGCTGGCATACGGCGTGTTCGAACCGCTCGGCGGCCTGCTGGACCAGAAGATGGAAGAGGGCAGCAAGGAGCTGCTGTGCGTCAAGACCACGCTGCTCTCCAGCATGCAGGGTTATGCGCCGCTGACCGCGATCGAGTTCGGCCGCAAGGTGCTGTTCGCCGACGTGCGGCCGACCTTCGCCGAGCTCGAGACGCATGTGAAGAAGAAGTAACCATGCAACGCGAGCAGACACGCCATTCCAGGGCGCCGCGGAACCGGCTTTGCCGGGCCGCCAGCGCCGCCCCCTTGAGGGGGTCGCGCGCAGCGCGGCAGGGGGGAGCTCCATATGGCCGGTGATGGAAAAAAGCTCCAGCCCATCATCATCAAGCGCATCAAGAAGGGCGGCCATGCAGCCCATGGTGGCGCCTGGAAGATCGCCTACGCCGACTTCGTGACCGCGATGATGGCCTTCTTCCTGCTCATGTGGCTGCTGGGCTCCACGGCCAAAGGCGAGCTGCAGGGCATCGCGAGCTATTTCCAGTCGCCGGTGAAGGTCTCGCTCATGGGCGGCCCTGGCACCGGCAACAGCAGCAGCATCCTGCCCGGCGGTGGGCGCGACCTGAGCAAGTCCTTCGGCCAGATGGACAGCGGCGAGGCCGAGCGCGCGGCCAAGCTCATCGGCGCCCAGATGGCGCGTGCCGACTCGATGCGCCGCGACGCCGCGCGCATCGACGCGCTGGAGCGCAAGATCACCACGCTGATCGAGAAGAACCCCAAGCTCTCGGAGTTCGGTTCGCAGATCCAGCTGGAGAAAACCCTCGACGGCCTGCACATCCAGATCGTGGACCAGCAGAACCGGCCCATGTTCGACACCGGCAGCGCGCTGGTGAAACCCTACATGCGCGACATCCTGCGCGAGATCGGCGCGGCGCTGGGCGACGTGGAGAACCGCATCGCCCTGGCCGGCCACACCGACGCCACGCCCTACGGCAGCGGCGAGCGCGGCTACAGCAACTGGGAACTCTCGGCCGACCGGGCCAACGCCTCGCGCCGCGAATTGGTGGCCGGCGGCCTGCCGCAGGACAAGCTGCGCCGGGTGGAAGGCCTGGCCTCCAGCCGCCTGCTGCGCGAAGACCTGCCCACCGACCCGATCAACCGCCGCATCAGCATCGTCGTGATGACGCAGGAGGCCGAAGACCGCCTGCTGCCCCGCTCGTCGCCCACGCCCGTGATGCCCATGCTCGAACCCGCGCCGCCGCCGATACCCACTGCGGCCGCCAGGCCCCAGAGTGCCCCCCGCGCGGCCGCCCAGCCGGCCGCCGCCGGCGCCGCGCCGGACGTGCCCGCCGTGCCCGCCGTGCCCGTGAAGACCGCCGAGCCCGTCATTGCGCTGCCCACGCTTCAGATTTCCGGGCAAGTGACGAAATCTCCTTCACAGAGCGGTGGCTGACGCGGCCGGCTCCTCTTCCTTGATCCTTTCCTCCCACGGAGGCTTTCATGTCCACCCCGATGAAATTCCTGATCGTTGACGACTTCTCCACCATGCGCCGCATCGTGCGCAACCTGCTCAAGGAGATCGGGCACGCCGACGCCGACGAGGCCGAAGACGGCGCGATCGCGCTGAGCAAGCTGCGCAACGGCGGCTTCAACTTCGTGGTGTCGGACATCAACATGCCCAACATGAACGGCTTCGAGTTGCTGGCCCAGATCAAGCAGGACGAGAAGCTCAAGCACCTGCCGGTGCTGATGGTGACCGCCGAGGCGCGCAAGGAAGACATCGTGATGGCGGCGCAGAACGGTGCCGCCGGCTACATCGTCAAGCCCTTCACCAAGGCCACCCTGGAAGAAAAGCTCGCGAACATCTTCAAGAAGCTCGGCATCTGAGAGGGCCGCACCATGAATCAAAAACAAGAAGAGGCGGCGTCGGGCAACCCCGACATGTTCCGCCAACTCGGTTCGATCACGCGGCAGCTGCACGATGCGCTCAAGGAGCTGGGCTACACCGACAAGCTCAAAGGCACGGTGGACCAGCTGCCCGACGCGCAGAGCCGCCTGTCCTACATCGCGCGCCTGACGGGCGAGGCGGCTGAAAAGGTGCTCAACCACGTGGACGAAGGCAAGGCCGAGCAGGCGAAGATCGCCGAACGCGGTCGCCAGCTGGCCGACACCATCTCCCGCGTCCCCGGCCTGGCCCGCGCCATGCCCGAGCTGCTGGAATGGTCGAAAGACATCGTCGAGCTGAGCGACAAGTCCGACGCGCGCCTGACCGACATCATGATGGCGCAGGACTTCCACGACCTCACCGGCCAGGTGATCGGCCGCGTGGTCCAGCTCGCCGGCACCATCGAAGAACAGTTGCTGGGCCTGCTGCTGCAATCGGCCCCTGGCGGCCAGCCCGGCCAGGACCACGCGCTCGTGGACCAGCCCGCCCTGGCCGGCCCGGTGGTCAACGCCGAAGGCCGCACCGACGTGGTGAGCGACCAGGCGCAAGTGGACGATCTACTGGCAAGTTTGGGGTTTTGACCCCCGCGGCGCTTCGCGCCACCCCCTTTCAGGGGGCAATGCCAGTGGCCCGGCAAAGCCGGTTCCACGGCATTTCTGGAAAAGCCCTCGTTGGCACGCCACTGGCTCGGGGAGGCCGGGCGTTCTGCGCAGCGGGGTAAAGGCGGAGGCGGCACCAGCCGCCGGGGGACACCCGCGGAGCAGAGCGCCCGGCATCCCCGATGCCCGCGAAAGGTGACCAAAGAGAAAAGCGCCACCGAAGCGCGTCTTATCGCCCTTTAGTTTTTCCTGGCGGATTCCAGAATCGGATTCACCGATCGTGTGAACCCGCCCCATGGACTCTTCCGCCCAAGACAAGAACCTGCCAGCCACCGCGCAGCGCCTGAAAAAGGCGCGCGACGACGGCCAGGTGCCGCGTTCCAAGGACCTGTCCAACCTCGCCGTGCTCGGCGGCGGCGCCCTCATCCTGCTTGCGCTCGCCCCCGTCGGTTTCGAAAAACTGCGCAGCGCCCTGCAAGGCCAGCTGCGCTTCGACCACCAGACCCTGCTCAAACCCGAACTCGCCACCGAACGCCTGGTGGACGGCTTCGCGCAAGGCCTCCTGCTCTACCTGCCGCTGGGCGTGGCCGTGCTGGCCCTTGTGCTTTTCACGGCCTTCGCCTCCGGCAGCTGGGCCCTGAGCACCAAACCCCTGGTGCCCGACCTCAGCCGTCTCAACCCGCTCAAGGGCATCGGCCGCCTCTTCACCAAGCAGCAGCTCTTCGACACCGCCAAGCTCGCCGCCATCTCCGCCATCGTCGGGCTGGTGGCCTGGCAGTTCCTCTCGTCCCACGTGCAGGACTTCGCCATGCTGGTGATGCAGCCGCTCGAGTCGGGCCTGGGCCAGCTCGGCCACTGGCTCATGCTCGGTGTGGGCCTGCTGCTGATGGTGGTGGCGCTGGTCGCGGTGATCGACTTTCCCGCGCAGAAATTCCTGCACGCGCAGCGCATGCGCATGTCGCACCAGGAAGTGAAACAGGAACACAAGGAAGCCGAAGGCGATCCGCACTTCAAGTCCAAGCGCCGCGCGATGCAGCGCGAGATGGCCCAGCGCAACAGCGTGGGCGCCGTGCCCAAGGCCGACCTGGTGGTCATGAACCCGACCCACTACGCCGTGGCCATCCGCTACGACGACGCCAGCATGAACGCCCCGCGCGTGATCGCCAAGGGCGCCGACCTGCTGGCCTTGAAGATCCGCGACGTGGCCAAGGCCCACAAGGTGCCGGTGCTGCAGTCGCCCATGCTGGCGCGCGCGCTGTATGCCCACGCCGAGATCGACGACGAGATTCCTTCGGCGCTCTACACCGCCGTGGCCCAGGTGCTGGCCTACGTGTACCAGCTCAAGGCCGCCATGAAGGGCCAGGGCGCCATGCCCGCCGCGCAGCCCGAACCCCTGGTGCCGCCCGAGCTCGATCCGCACTTCAAGAAAACCCCCGCCAAAGAGGCCTCTGAATGAACCTGCAAGCGCTGCAGCAATGGTTGAACCGCAACGCCAGCTGGGCCGGCGGCCTGGCCGCGCCCATGCTGGTCATCACCATCCTGTCGATGATGGTGCTGCCGCTGCCGCCCTGGCTGCTGGACACCTTCTTCACGCTCAACATCGCGCTGGCGCTGGTGGTGATGATGGTGGCGGCCTACATGAAGCGCCCGCTGGACTTCTCGGTGTTCCCCACCGTGCTGCTGCTCACCACGCTGCTGCGCCTCTCGCTCAACGTGGCCTCCACCCGCGTGGTGCTGCTCGAAGGCCACACCGGCCCGGGCGCGGCCGGCGCGGTGATCGAGGCCTTCGGCCACTTCCTGATCGGCGGCAACTTCGCGGTCGGTTTCATCGTCTTCGCGATCCTGGTGGTGATCAACTTCGTGGTGATCACCAAGGGCTCGGAGCGCATCGCCGAGGTCTCGGCCCGCTTCACTCTGGACGCCATGCCGGGCAAGCAGATGGCGATCGACGCCGACCTCAACGCCGGCCTGATCGACGACAAGGAGGCCAAGCGCCGCCGCCGCGAAGTGGGCGAGGAAGCCGAGTTCTTCGGCTCCATGGACGGTGCCTCCAAGTTCGTGCGCGGCGACGCCATTGCCGGCATCCTGATCCTGTTCATCAACATCATCGGTGGCTTCATCATCGGTGTGCTGCAGCACGGCCTGTCGGCCGGCCAGGCGGCGGACAACTACATCCTGCTGGCCGTCGGTGACGCGCTGGTGGCGCAGATTCCCTCGCTGCTGATCTCGGTGGCCGCGGCCATGGTGGTCTCGCGCGTGGGCAAGGACGAAGACCTGGGCGTGCAGGTGATGGAGCAGATGTTCCTCTCGCCCAAGGTGCTGGGCATCACCGCCGCCGTGCTGTTCATGCTGGGCGTCGTGCCGGGCATGCCGCACCTGGTGTTCCTGAGCTTCGCGGCCATCGCCGGGGGCCTGGCCTACTGGGTGGCGCGCGAGCAGGCCAAGCCCGCGCCCGAACCGCAAGCGCCGGCCGTGCAGGGCGACGGCGAAGCCACCTGGGATGACCTGCAGCCGGTCGATCTGCTGGGCCTGGAGCTGGGTTACCGCCTGATCGCCATGGTGGACAAGACCCGCCAGGGCGACCTGCTCACCCGCATCAAGGGCGTGCGCAAGAAGTTCGCGCAGGAAGTCGGTTTCCTGCCGCCCGCGGTGCACGTGCGCGACAACCTGGAGCTGCGCCCCAGCGCCTACCGCATCACCCTGCGCGGCGTGGTGGTGGGTGAGGGCGAGGTGTTCCCCGGCATGTTCCTGGCAATCGATCCGGGTGGCATCGGCACGCCGTTGATCGGCACGCCCACCACCGACCCGGCGTTTGGCCTGCCCGCGCACTGGATCGACGAAAAGCAGCGCGAGAACGCGCAAATGGCCGGTTTTACCGTGGTTGATTCCGAGACCGTGCTGGCCACGCATCTTTCACACTTGATGCAAGTCCAGGCGGCCAAGTTGCTGAGCCGGACGGAGACCCAGGACCTGGTTGAACACGTCACCCGCCTGGCCCCCAAACTGATCGAAGAAGTCGTGCCCAAAATGGTCCCGGTTGCCACCTTCCAGAAAGTCCTCCAGCTGCTGCTGGAAGAGTCTGTGCATGTGCGCGACATCCGCACCATCATCGAATCGCTGGCCGAGCACGCCCCCCACACCACCGACCCGGCCGAGCTGGCCCGCCGCGTGCGCATGGCGCTCTCGCCGGCCATCGTGCAGCAGATCTACGGCCCGGTGAAGGAGCTCGAAGTGATTGCCATCGAGCCCGGCCTGGAGCGCCTGCTGATGCAGGCCCTCTCGGGCAGCGCCAACGGCGCGCTGGACCCGGGCGTGGCCGAGATGCTGAGCAAATCCGCCACCGACATCGCCAACCGCCAGGAAGAGAAGGGCGTGCCCGCCTGCCTGCTGGTGCCCGACGCCATCCGCAACGCCATGTCCCGCCTGCTGCGCCGCGCCGCGCCGCGCCTGCAGGTCCTGGCGCACAGCGAAATACCTGAAACCCACCTGATCCGCATCGGCCCGATCCTTGGAGAACTTGCAGCATGAACATCCAACGCTTCATTGCCCCCACGTCCCGCGAAGCCATGAACAAGGCGCGCAAGACCTTTGGCGACAGCGCCGTGATCCTCTCCACCCGCAACACCGCTGAAGGTTTCGAGGTGATGGCCGCCGCCGAGGAAAGCCTGGCTTCGCTGGCCGATCACGCGAACGCCGCGCCGGCCGCTGCCGCGCCCGCCCGTCCCAAGGCCTCCACCAGCGCTTCGCTGGCCGCGCCGCAGTCGGTGCAGAGCGACACCGAAACGCTGGCGATGAGCACGCTGTCGTTCCAGGACTATGTGCGCGAACGCATGCTGCGCAAGCGCCGTGAGTCGCTGCACGGCACGCCCGCCGCAGCCGCCGAAACCGCAGCGCCCGCCATCGAGCGCCGCGCGCCGGCCCCGGTCGCCGCGCCGCAGATCGTCGCCCGGCCCGAGCCGATCGAGGTGCCGGTGCAGCGCTTCAACCAGCCCGAATCCATGGTGGCGCGCAAGCCCGCCCCGATCCGCACCCGTTCCAGCGAGCCGGCGTGGGAAGACTCGCAGCCGCCGTCCACGCGCTTCCCCAGCCACGACGACAGCCGCATGGCGGTCGAGCTCTCGGCGCTCAAGGACATGATCGAAGAGCGCTTCAACACCCTGGCCTGGCTCGGCTCGTCCAAGCAGAACCCGATCCAGTCCAACCTGATGCTCAAGATGATCCGCGCCGGCTACTCGCCCGCGATGTCGCGCGCCGTGCTCGAGCGCGTGCCGGCCGAGGCCAATGCCGCCGAAGCGGTGCGCTGGCTGATGGATGTGATCACCCGCAACCTCAAGGTCGCCACGCCCGGCGCCGGCCTGTGCGACGAAGGCGGCGTGGTCTCGCTGGTGGGTGCCACCGGCGTGGGCAAGACCACCACCGCCGCCAAGCTGGCCGCGCAGTGTGTCAAGCAATACGGCGCCGGCAGCGTGGGCCTGATCACGCTGGACACCTACCGCGTCTCCGGCTTCGAGCAGCTGCGCGCCTTCGGCCGCATGCTGGGCGTCGTGGCCCACCTGGCGCACGACCGCGCCGCGCTCAAGGACCTGCTCAACCTGCTGGGCAACAAGCGCCTGGTGATCATCGACACCGCCGGCCTGGGCCAGCGCGACCAGCGCATCCAGGACATGCTGGACGTGCTCGACATCCCCAAGGTCAAGAAGACCCTGGTGCTCAACGCCGGCTCGCAAGGTGACACGCTGGACGAGGTGCTGACCTCGTTCAAAGCGAGCTCGCTGCACGGTGTGGTGCTCTCCAAGGTGGACGAAGCCGTCAAGCTCGGCCCGTCGCTGGACGCGCTGATCCGCCACCAGGTGGTGCTGCGCGGCGTGGCCAACGGCCAGCGCGTGCCCGAAGACTGGCAGAACGCCGATGCCGCCGCGCTGGTGCGCCTGTCCATGGGCACGCAGGGCAAGTCGGCCTACGACCCGCAACCCACCGACATGGGTTTCTTCTTTGCCCAGGCCTCCGGCCGCGGCATCGACCTGGGGGCGGCCCATGTTTGAACCCGGCTTCGACCAGGCCGCCGGTTTGCGGGGCGAACCGCCCGTGGGCGGGCCGGTGCTGGTGCCGGTGTCCAGCCCGGCGCAGCCCGCGCGCGCCTACGAATGGCTCTGCACGCTGGCCACCGCGCTCACGGCCGAAGGCCGGGCGGTGGTGATCGTCGATGGCACGGCCACCGAAGCCCGCAGCCGCGACCGCCACGACGGCGCCCACCTGGGCCTGATGCGCGTGCTGCAAGACCCCTCCATCGCTCACCTGGAACACCCCCTGGATGGCGCCGACTGGCTTGTGATGCCCGGCGCCGCCGGCCTGCAGGCCTTGCAGGAAACCGCGCAGGCCGCGGGCAGCCAGGTCGCGCTCTCGCGCCTGCTGACGCCGTTCGCCTCGGGCGCGGTGGTGCTGCTGTTCGCGCCCGCCTTCTCGCTGGCCGGTTTGCTGCACGGCCTGGGTGCCCGCGCGCTGGTGCCCGTGATCGAACAACCGCAGTCCAGCATCGACGCCTACGGCGCGGTCAAGCTGCTGGACGCGGCCGGCCTGGCGCCGGTGCTCGCCCCGCTGGCCTCTGGCGCGCCCGCCGCGCTGCAGACCGTGGTGCACACGGTGATCGACACCGCGCAGCGCCACCTCGGCCTGTCGCTGGACAGCTGGCCCGTGGCCACCTGGGCCCTGCGCGCGCAGGAAAGCGCGATCGAGCGGCCCCGCCCGACCCATGCGCACGGCTACCACGGCCTGGTGCCCGGCGCCTCGCGCACCGGCCGCTCCACGGCCGCCGCCCCTTCTCTCTGGAGCTGAAGATGTACACCGCCAAAGGCACCCTCAACCGGGACGACCAGTTGCGCAAATACAGCCCGCTGGTGCGCCGCCTCGCTCACCACATGATCGCCAAGCTGCCGCCCAGCGTGGAGCTCGACGACCTGATCCAGGTCGGCATGATCGGCCTGACCGAAGCCATCGCGCGCTTCGAGCCCACCCAGGGCGTGCAGTTCGAGACCTTCGCCAGCCAGCGCATCCGCGGCGCGATGATCGACGAATTGCGCGAGGGCGACTGGATGTCGCGCGGCTCGCGCAAGAGCCAGAAAGACATCGAGCAGGCCGTGCACCGCCTGCAGCAGAAGCTGCACCGCGTGCCCAAGGAAAGCGAGATCGCCGCCGAGATGGGCATGAGCCTGGCCGACTACCAGCACCTGCTGGCCAAGGTGCGCGGCACCCAGCTCGTGTACCTGGAGGACATCAGCGGCAACAGCGACGACGAAGACGGCTTCCTGGACCGCCACATGGGCGACCACGAGGCCGACCCCTCGGCCGTGCTGCAGGACCACCGCATGCGCACCGCCCTGGTGGCCGCCATCAAGGTGCTGCCCGAGCGCGAGCAGCAGATCATGTCGATGTACTACGAGCACGACATGAACCTGAAGGAAATCGCGGCCGTGCTGGGCGTGACCGAATCGCGCATCTGCCAGCTGCACAGCCAGTCGATCGCGCGCCTGCGCTCCAAGCTGCGCGCGCATTGACAGGAACACCCCCCTGCGCCGCTGGCGCGGCTTCCCCCCTCCGTGGCGCGCCTTCGGCGCTTCGAGGGGGGACGGCGTCTTGGGCCGGCGGAGCCGGACCCTCGACGCCTCTGGCTGGTGTCGCGCCGGCAATGCCTTAGATGCGTGTGAACAGACCTGGGTAGTCGAGCACGATGCCGTCTTCGTCCACCGGCAAATCCACCTGGAAACCGCTGCCGTCCAGGCTCTCGAAGCGGTAGAGCCGCTCGGCCAACCTGGTGTAGGCCTGGGGCTTGGCCTGTACGGTGAGCTCGGGGGCGTTCACCCAGGCCATGCGGAATTCGCGGCGCTCACCCACGGCCATCGGCTCGCGCCGGATCGGAAAGCTGTTGGTGAAGGGCGTGGGCCAGATGTCGATGTCCAGGCAGCCTTCCAGCTCCCGCAGCGCGCGGTTGTGGCCATCGCGCCAATGGCCCTGGCCGTCGGTGCGCAGGCTCAGCGCGCGCGAGGCCTGGTCGGTGTCTACCAGCAGGTCGGCCTGGCGCAGGTGCCACGACCGCCCCCAGGCCAGCCGGTAGCTGAGCCGGAACGGGCCGCTGGCTTCATCGAAGGCCAGCACCACCGCGCTGGCTTCGTTGTCCGACAGCAGCAGGTGTTCCATGCCCAGGCCCTCGCGGGCCGGGTTCCAGGTGGGTTGCCAGCAGAGGGTGCGGGTGTCGGTGCGGGCCATGGGAAAGGTCTATGGCGCCAGCCAAAGGGCGGCAAGGGTTTGTTTCATGGTCATGGCGCAGACCTCCGGTTATGGTGCAGGGCCTTGCCGGCATGCCGGCAGGCGGTCAACGATTGAAGCACGAAGGAGACGGGATGTCGGGTGGTGACTGGAAAGAGCTGTTCAAGGCGGCCTGCGAGGGCCATATCGAGCTGGTGCGCTACCACGCGCGCAATGGCGTGGACCTGAACTACGCGCACCCGGAGTTCCTCTCCACGCCGCTGGTGGCCTGCATCCTGGAGCGGCAGGAGGTGGTGGCCGGTTTGCTGCTGGACCACGGCGCCGATCCGCTGCTGCACTCCGAATTCGACAACCTCACGCCGGTGCAGGCCGCGCGTCAGGTGGGTCTGGGGGCGCTGGAGGCACGGCTGCGCGCGATGGGCGCGCCGGATCCCGTCGTGCGAACGCCGCGAAGAGGCGGCTGGCTCGCGCTTTTACTGGGGCGCTGGTTCTGGTGGGCGAGGTGAGCATGGGGTTGTTCGGCCTGGCCTAGGATGTGGGATCCCCACCCCACCGAGGCTTTTTTCATGGTTCCCCTGAACGACTGGCTGCTCTTTGCCGGCGCGGCCCTGCTGATGGCGCTGACGCCCGGCCCCAACATGGTCTATCTGATCTCGCGCTCGATCTGCCAGGGGCGACGGGCCGGCGTGATCTCGCTGTTCGGCGTGGTGGCCGGCTTTCTGGTGCACATGTTCACCGCCGCGGTGGGCCTCACAGCGCTGTTCATGGCCGTGCCTTTGGCCTACGAGATCCTGAAGTGGGCCGGCGCGGCCTACCTGCTGTACCTGGCCTGGCAGGCGGTCAAGCCGGGCGCGCGCTCGCCCTTCGAGGCGCGCGACCTGCCGCAGGACTCGCCGCGCAAGCTGCTCGCCATGGGCTTTCTCACCAACCTGCTCAACCCCAAGATCGCGGTGTTCTACCTCGCGATCTTTCCGCAGTTCGTCTCGCCCGAGCATGGCTCGGTGTTCGTGCAGAGCGTGGTGCTGGGGCTGACCCAGATCGTGTTCAGTTTCAGCGTCAACCTGAGCATCGCCCTGTCGGCAGCGAAGCTGGCGCGCTGGTTCCAGCACAACCGCCGCTGGCTGGCGGTGCAGCGCTACGTGATGGGCGGTGTGTTGGCCGCGCTGGCGGTGCGGCTGGCCGCCGAGCAGCGCCGCGTGGCCTGAAGATTCAGCGCGCGTCGCGCGCGTAACTCACGGTGAGCATTTCCCACTGGTGGCCGTCGGGCTGGTTCCAGTAGACGATGCGCCCGCCGTGGGCCGTGTCCACCTTCGAATCGACCGGCCCGTGCACCAGGCTGCGGTAGGGGATGCCGGCGGCCTGAAGGCGCGCGAGGATGGCGTCGAACGCGTCCTCGCTCACGCGAAACGCGAAGTGGATGGGTGGCACGGGCCCATCCCACTGATCGAAGTCGAGGGTCAGGCCGTCGTTGACATAAACCGGTGCGAATGGCCCGATGCCGCTGGTGGACCAGGGCACGCCGAGCAGCTCGGCGAGTTGCCGCGCGGCGGCGATCTTGTCGCGGGACGGCACGAGCAGGTGATCGAGTTGAATGTTCATCGCGATGCCGCCGTGCGCCTGGGCCGTCCGTGTTCAGTAGGAGCGCAGCGCGATGCCCCAGTGGCCCGCCGAACGGGTCACGATCCAGAGGTTGTGGTACCGGTTGAGCACCTCGCCCGCCGCGGTGCGCCGGGTGTAGTCCACGAGAAAGTGCACCTTGTCGGTGCTCGTGAGCACGGGGGTGATCGACTCGGTTTGTGTGCGCGCCCAGCCGGTGGCGCGCAGGCTGGCGAAAAAGTCGCTCGGAAGCTGGCCCGGCGCGAACCATTCCAGGCGGTGTGAGCCGGAAAGCAGGGTGTGCGGGAAGTTCAGTTCGGCATCCATGCCCGGCAGGTCTTCGGCGTTGAAGGCGGTGGCGAAACGCTCAATGCAGGCCCGGGCTTCCACCGTGTCGCCGTTGCCGCTGGTGTCCGAACCGTTCGGGGCGTGAATCTCGTTCATGGCAGGGGAAAAAGGAGATCGGGGGCCTGTCATGTTGGCGCTCGCGCGAGGGCGCGTCAACCTTGCTGGCAGAGCGCGCCCGGGTGTTCCCAGCCGGAGCCATTGCGGGGCCATTCGACCAGCACGCCTTCTTCGGTCTGGGCCACCACGCGGCCATCCACGCGGTCCAGGCTGCCTTTGTGAAGGCGGTTGACACGGGCGCCGGCAGCGAACTGGGGCGTCTGGAAATAGGATTTGAGCAATTCGATCATGGTGTGGGTCTCGGGATCGGGGTGGGGGTCAGAAGGCGCCATGGTGGTGGTGGCCTCGGTGGGCCTGGTCCCAACGGCGTTGCATGTCTTCCAGCTGGTGAAGGCTCTTGGCGGTGCTGAGGTATTCCTCCAGCCCGTCGGATGCGCCGGCGGCGGCGCGGCGGAAAAAGTGGCCAACGGCACCAGCCAGTCGGGTCCACAGGGAAGTGATGAGGGTGTTCATGGCATTCAATCTAAGGGTTAACCCGTATTTTAGAAGGGCTGCCGCTAAAAAAATACATCCATCAGTTTGGCTAATGAGATATCAGAGGCGATCTCTCAAACCGACTTTTGGGTGCCAGTGACGTCTGTAGACGCAAAAAAACCGGCAGATGCCGGTTTTTGACGGGAGAAGGAGAGGATCAGGCGGTCAGGAAACCGCGCCCCGCGCCGCCGAGCGGTGAGGGTTTGACCATGCGGCCGTAGGTGGGCTGGCGCTGCAGCGACTGCTGGGGCAGCAGGCTGGCGACCGCGCGTTCGTTCTGGGCGTTGGAGCGCAGCACGGCTTGGCGCAGCTGGGCAAAACGTTGCGCGGCGCTCTGGGTGTCGCGGCGCAGTGGGCTGTCGGGGTCGGTGAAAGCCGGCGTGCGGGGGGCCTGCTGCAGCACCGCCTGCATGGCCGCGCTGGCCTGTTCCACACCGGGCGCGTCGCCGCGCAGCAAGGCGGCTTCGAGCGCGTCGAGTTCGGCCTGCAACGAGTCGATCCAGGGTTGGTGGGGCGTCGTCGTTGCGGCTGAGGTCATGGTGCGGTCGGTGGGTGGTGGGGGAATCAGGCCCTGGCGCCGTTGAGCATTTCGGCGGCGTTGGCCAGCATCTTGTCGGCGATGGCCTCGGGGTTCACCTGGAAGGTGCCGTTGGCGATCGCCGCTTTCATGGCTTCGACTTTTTCCGTGTTGAACACCTCGTTGCCGCCCGAGCCCAGGGCCGAGACGGTGGAGGGGGACAGCGTCACGGTCACGCCCTGAGGCTTGGCCGTGGAAGCGCCTGCGGCGGCCAGTTCGGCGACCGCTGCGGGTTTTTCGGCGGCCTTCTGGGGACCACCGGCCACGGAACCTATATAGGAATCGGGTGACGAATCGACTTTCATTTCACGCTCCAAACCCCGTAGTCAGGGTGATGTGTGAGAACTATCGACCTGGGTGGAACGAACTTTAGGCATTTTTGAGGCGCCGGTTCAGGCAATCCGTCACGTTGGCGGGGCCGTTGCGGACGCCCGGCTCAAAGCGCCATCTCAACGGTCTGGTCTTCCTGCACCAGACCGGTGACCACCCGCCCGCCGGGCAGGCGGATGCGGGCGGACTGCCCGACCAGGCCGGCGGTGAGCGCCAGGCCGGTCACGGAAATGCTGAAACCGGTGCCGCTGCTGTTGACCCGCACCTGGTCGCCCGCGGCGAAGGCCTTGGTCGGGCGCACCATGTTCTGGCGGATCGCCAGGCCCGGGGTGAGGGCGAAGGCGGTTTCCTGGCCGATCCACATTTCGGGGCGGGCCAGCACCGTGGCGGGGCTGGCCGCCCAATCCACTTCGGCCAGTTCGGCATCTTCTTGAGTGAGGGTGGCACCGGCGTCCACCGGGCGCTTGATCACCCAGGCCGGGCCGAAGGCCTTGACCGTGACCGGCACGAAGACGTTCCAGCGCGAAGGGCCCTCGACGCAGCGCAGGCCGATGCGGCTGCGGCCCCACAGGCGCGAGCCGGCCGGCAGGTGGGGCTCGACCCTGGCGCAGGGCGCCAGGCGCAGGCGGGTGTCGAGCGCGCCCATCACGACCTCGGTGCGCAAAGGCAGGGCCTCGTCTTTCGGGATCGCGGCTTCCAGCGCGGGCTGCAGCCACGCGCGCGCGGTCTTCTCCAGTTCGTCGGTCTGGTTGTTCGCGTGGGCCGTGCCCAGGCCCGGCAGCAGCAGGGCCAGGGCCCAGCCGCAGGCGGCGAGCAGGCGGTGCAGGGTGGGGCGCATGGGCGGTCTCCGATGGGGGGTCAGGGCTGCACTGTAGGTGGAGGGCCGGCCGGACAAAGGCAGGAAAAGGCTTGAAAAGCGGCGCTTGTTCCGGCCATCGCCAATCCTCAAGATTTCCATACTCCTTCCAACCCCCACCCGGTGTCAGGACCTTCTCCCCAGGCCCGGCCGGACCCGAAACCCGCTGGAGTGAACGATGCTTGAACAGATGACCGGCCGGCTGGACTTCCATGCCAACGCCCTGCTGCTGCGCTCGCAGCGCCAGCAGGTGATCGCCAGCAACATCGCCAACGCCGACACGCCGGGCTACGTCGCGCGCGACTTCGATTTCGCCAGCGCGCTCAAGAACGTCTCGGGCATGCAGGCTGGCGCGACCGCAGGCGTGACCCAGACCAATGCCCAGCACATGCGCCTGGGCACCACCGGCGCGGGCCCGGCCCGACCCGACATGGCCTACACGGTGCAGACCCAGCCCAGCCAGGACGGCAACTCGGTCGACCTCGACCGCGAGCGCGCCAACTTCGTGGACAACAGCGTGCGCTACGAGTCCACGTTGCGTTTCATCAATGGTCACGTGAAGACCATGTTGAGCGCCATCACCGGCCAATAAACATGAACACCCCCCGCGTCGCCTTCGGCGCCACCCCCCTGATAGGGGGGCAACACCAGCGGCCCGGCAAAGCCGGTTCCGCGGTGTTTCTGGTTTGCACCTTTTCACGCGTTGCGTGATTGAAAGGAATTGGTATGTCGATGTTCTCCATCTTCGGTGTCTCGGGCAGCGCGGTCAGCGCGCAGTCCCAGCGCCTCAACGTGGTGGCCTCCAACCTGGCCAATGCCGACGCGGTGGCCGGCCCGGACGGCCAGACCTACAAGGCGCGCCACATCCTGTTCCAGACCGTGCCCATGGGCGGCGAGGGCAACGCCGGCGTGAAGGTGCAGAACATCGTGGAGAGCGATGCCCCGGGCCGCCGCGTGCACAACCCCACGCACCCCAGCGCCGACGCCGAAGGCTATGTGACGCACGCCAATGTGAACCCGGTCGAGGAGATGGTCAACATGATCTCGGCCTCGCGCTCGTACCAGAACAACGTCGAGGTCATGAACACGGCCAAGTCGCTGCTGCTCAAGACCCTGCAAATGGGGCAGTGAACCCGATCCCTGGAAAGACCTGAGCCATGTACATCACCCCCATCGACATCAGCCAGCTGGGCAACACGCCCGGCAGCACCACCGGCACCTCGGCCCAGAACAGCATGGACCCGAAGGCCTCGCAAGACCGGTTCCTCAAGCTGCTGGTCGCGCAGCTCAACAACCAGGATCCGTTGAATCCGATGGACAACGCGCAGATGACGACCCAGATGGCGCAGATCAACACCGTCAGCGGCATCCAGGAACTCAACGCGACGCTCACCAGCATGGCCGCGCAGTTCTCGTCGCAGACGGCGCTGCAGGCCACCTCGCTGATCGGCCGCGAGGCCCTGCTGCCCGGCGACAAGCTCACGTTCAAGGACGGCTCGGCCAAGGCCGCGTTCTCGCTCGACGCCAAGGCCACCGATGTGAAGGTGGACATCATGGGCACCAACGGCGAGGTCATCAAGACCATCGAGATGGGTGCGCTCGGGGGCGGCCTGCACCGCTTCAACTGGGAAGCCGCGGGCGTCGACCCGGCCACGGTCAAGGGCTTCAAGGTGCGCGCGGTCGACGGCAGCGAAGCCGTGGACGCCATGTCCCTGCAGCGGCTGACGGTGGACTCGGTGAGTTTCTCCGGCGGCTCCATCTACATGCTGCTGCAGGACGGCAGCACCCGCGCCTACAACGACGTGCTCGCGTTCATGTGAGCGCCTGAGCCTTTCCTTACACACCGCTTTCCCCTTCTAAGGACATCACCATGGCATTCCAGCAAGGACTCTCCGGCCTGAACAGCGCCAGCCGCAACCTCGACGTGATCGGGCACAACATCGCCAACGCCAACACGGTGGGCATGAAGAGCTCGCGCGGCGAGTTCGGCGAGCTCTACGCCAGCTCCGTGAACGCGGCCGGCGGCGTGAACTCCGGCATCGGCGTGGCGCTGACCACCGTGTCGCAGCATTTCACGCAGGGCAACATCACGGTGACGGGCAACGACCTGGACGTGGCCATCAACGGCTCGGGCTTCTTCGAACTCAACATGCCCAACGGCACGGTCGCCTACAGCCGCGCGGGCATGTTCAAGCTCGACAGCAGCGGCAGCATCATCACCAACGGCGGCGCCAACCTCATGGGCTACCCGACCGCGCCCGATGGCACGCGCCTGAGCTTCGACTCGCAGCCGCTGCGCCTGCCCACCGGCGGCCCGATTCCCGCGCGCCAGACCACCAGCATCCTGGCCGAATTCAACCTCGACGCCCGCGCGCCGGTGGCCTCCACGCAGACGCCGCCCACGCCGCTGTCGACCTACGGCACGTCCCTGGTCGCCTACGACTCGCAGGGGCTTGAGATCCCGGTGTCGCTGAGCTTCGAGAAGATCGGCAACAACCAGTGGAACGTCTACACCGGCGTCAACGGCGCCGACCCCGCGCTGTCCACGCCCTTCGTCGTGAACTTCCTGCCCGACGGTTCGCTCGACCCCGCCTCGGTGATTCCGCAGCTCACGCTGGCTTCGCCCAACGACCCCGCGCAGACCTTCAACGTCGATCTCGAGTTCGGCGCCGCGACGCAGTTCGGCACCAACTTCGCCGTCAGCGACCTGGACCAGGACGGCTACCGCCCCGGCCAGTTCCTGGGCCTGAAGATCGGCGAGGACGGCCTGGTCAGCGGCCAGTACTCCAACGGCGAGACCCGCGCCGCCGGCCAGATCGCGCTGGTCAACTTCCGCAACACCCAGGGCCTGCAGCCCATGGGCGGCGGCAACTGGACGGCCACCTTCACCTCGGGCGACCCGCTGCACGGCGAGCCGGGCACGGGCAACTTCGGCGCGCTGCGCTCGGGGGCGCTGGAAGACTCCAACGTCGACATCACGGCCGAGCTGGTCAACATGATGACCGCGCAGCGCACCTACCAGGCCAACGCCCAGACCATCAAGACGCAGGACCAGGTGCTGACCACCCTCCTGAACATGCGCTGAACATGAAACACCCCTGCCGCGCTGCGCGCGACCCCCTCAAGGGGGCGGCACTGGCCGTCCGGCAAAGCCGGCCCGGCGGTGCCCCTGGTCGAAGCCCTCGCGCGCGCATCGGCATCTGCATTCGAAGGAGCCCCGCATGGACCGCATGATCTACACCGCGATGACCGGCGCCAACGCCGCGCAGTACCGGCAGCAGGTGCTGGCCAACAACCTGGCCAACGTGTCCACGCCGGGCTTTCGCGCCGAGCTCTCCACCTTCCGCGCCGTGCCGGTGCGCGGCGACGGTGCGAGCACCCGCGTGTTCGCCCTGGAAGCCACCCCCGGCCATTCCGACCTGCCCGGTTCGATCGCCGCCACCGGCCGCAACCTGGACGTGGCCGCGCGCGGCAACGCCTATTTCGCGGTGCAGGGGCTGGACGGCACCGAGGCCTACACCCGCGCGGGCGCGCTCGAAGTCAACCAGGACGGCACCCTGGTCAGCGGCCAGGGCCTGCCCATGCTGGGCGACGGCGGCCCGATCGTGATTCCTGAGGGTGCGCGCGTGGACATCGCTTCCGACGGCACCGTGAGCACGCGCATCGGCAACCAGCCCTCGCAGACCGTGGGCCGCCTCAAGATGGTCACGCCCGACGCCGACAACCCGCTGCGCCGCAGCGAGGACGGCCTGTTCCGCGGCCCGCAGGGCGACCCGCTGCCTGCCAGCGACGTGGCGCGCCTGCAGGACGGCGCGCTCGAAGGCTCCAACGTCAATCCCATGGAGGCCATGGTCGGGATGATCGCCGTGGCCCGCCAGTTCGAGGTGCAGATGCGCATGCTGCAGAACGGCGAAACCAACGACAAGACCGCCAGCCAGCTGCTGAGCATGAACGGTTGAACCCCCTTTAAATCGCGGAGCACAAGATGATCAATTCGCTGATGATTTCCAAGACCGGCATGCAGGCGCAGCAGATGCAGCTGGATGTGATCTCGAACAACCTGGCCAACGTGTCCACCAACGGTTTCAAGCGCGCCAACGCCGTGTTCGAGGACCTGATGTACCAGAACCTGCGCCAGGTGGGTGCCAACACGGCCGAGCAGGCCGAGCTGCCCACCGGCCTGCAGGTCGGCCTGGGGGTGCGCACCGTCGCCACCTCGCGCAACTTCTCGCAGGGCAGCCTGCAGCAGTCGGACAACCCGCTGGACCTGGCCGTCAACGGCAACGGCTTCTTCCAGGTCGAGATGCCCGACGGTACCACCGCCTACACGCGCGACGGCAGCTTCAAGGCCGATGCGCAGGGCCGCATCGTCACCAACAGCGGCTACCCCCTCACCGCCGGCATCACCGTGCCGGCCCAGGCACAGAGCGTCACGGTGTCCGCCGACGGTGTGGTCACCGTCAAGCTGCCGGGCAACCCCGCGCCGCAGCAGATCGGCAACATCGAGCTGGCCAGCTTCATCAACCCGGCCGGCCTGGAGCCCCTGGGCCAGAACCTGTACGCCGAAAGCCTGGCCTCGGGCAACCCCATCAACGGCGCGCCCAACTCGACCGGCATGGGCTCGCTGATGCAGGGCTACGTCGAAACCTCCAACGTCAACGTGGTGCAGGAACTGGTGACCATGATCCAGACCCAGCGCGCGTACGAGATGAATTCCAAAGCCATTCAAACCTCTGACCAGATGCTGCAGCGTCTGAGCCAGCTGTAAGGAACCGCCATGTTGCGCATCGCCCTCATCCTGTCGCTCGCCGTGCTCGCTTCCGGTTGCGAAACCCTGCAGCGCACGCCCCAGGTGGACCTGGCGCCGGCCCAGCCGGTGCGCTATGCGCAGCAGGCACCGATGGCGGCGCCCGCCGTCACGGCCGCGCCCGGCGGCAGCCTGTTCCAGGCCGTGAGCTACCGGCCTGCGTTCGAAGACCCGCGCGCGCGCCTGCCAGGCGACATCCTCACGGTGCAGATCACCGAGCGCATCAACGCAACGCAGAAGTCCTCGTCGTCGGTGGACCGCACCGCCAACGCATCGGCCGGCGTCTCCGCGCTGCCCTTCATCAGCCCCAGCAGCTCGCTGCTGGGCAAGCTCGACGTGGGCGCGAATTCGTCCAACAAGTTCGCCGGCAACGGCGAGACCGAGAACGCCAACACCTTCACCGGCTCCATCACCACCACGGTGCAAGAGGTGCTGCCCAACGGCCACCTGCTGGTGGTGGGCGAGAAACAGATTGGTGTGAACCAGAACGTGGACGTGCTGCGTTTCTCCGGCACGGTGGACCCGAAACAGATCCGCCCCGGCAACGTGGTCGCCTCCACCCAGGTGGCCAATGTGCGCATCGAGTCGCGCGGGCGCGGCCAGCAGGGCGAAGCGCTTTCAATTGGCTGGTTGGCACGGTTCTTTTTGACGGTTCTCCCCTTCTGATGCCGTTGCATCATGGGCCACCGATCCCTGGAACCAATGAAATGAATATCGACCGGCTCTTCCGATACTTGATGGTGATTTGCAGTGTGCTGATCTGCCTGCCGGCGGCTGCCCAGTCCATCCGCATCAAGGAAATCGCGGCCGTGCAGGGCGTGCGCAGCAACCAGCTGACCGGCTACGGCCTGGTGGTGGGCCTTGACGGTACGGGCGACCAGACCACGCAGATGCCCTACACCACGCAGAGCCTGAACAACTACCTGCAGCAGCTCGGCCTCTCGCTGCCGCCCGGCACCAACATGCAGCTGAAGAACGTGGCGGCCGTGATGGTCACCGCGCAGCTGCCCGCCTTCGCCCAACCCGGCCAGGCCATCGACGTGACCGTGTCCTCGATCGGCAACGCCAAATCGCTGCGCGGCGGCACCCTCATCACCACGCCCCTCAAAGGCGCCGACGGTGAGATCTACGCGCTCGCGCAAGGCAACCTGCTGGTCGGCGGTGCGGGCGCCTCCGCCGGCGGCAGCAAGGTGCAGGTCAACCACCTGAGCGCGGGGCGCGTGCCCGGCGGCGCGCAGGTCGAGCGCGCGGTGGCCACGCCCTTCGCGCTGGGCGAGACCATCGACCTGGGCCTGAACTCGAACGACTTCCAGACCGCCAGCCGCGTGACCGACGCCATCAACCGCGCCATGGGCTCGGGCGTGGCCAGCGCCGTGGACGGCCGCGTGGTGCGCCTGCGCGCGCCGGCCGACCCCAGCCAGCGCGTGAGCTTCCTGGCCAAGGTGGAAGACATCCGCCTGGACGCCACCATCCCCACCGCGCGCGTGATCATCAACTCGCGCACCGGCTCCATCGTCATGAACCAGGCCGTCACCCTCGGCGCCTGCGCCGTCTCGCACGGCAACCTCTCGGTGAGCATCAGCTCCACCCCGGTGATCAGCCAGCCCAACCCGCTGTCGGTCGGTGGCCAGACCGTGGTCACCGAGAAGGCCGACATCCAGATCCGCCAGGACAAGGGCTCGCTCGTCAAGATCGACACCGCGCCCCAGCTCTCCGACGTGGTGCGCGCCCTGAACTCGCTCGGCGCCACGCCGCAGGACCTGCTCGCCATCCTCCAGGCGATCAAGGCCTCCGGTGCGATGAACGCGGAACTCGAAGTCATCTGAGCATGAACACCCGTGCCCTCACGCCCAGCGGCCTGGCCGCCGACCCGACAGCGCTCAATGCGCTGCGCTACGGCAAGGGCGACGACAAGGCCGCGCTCAAGGAAGCGGCCAAGCAGTTCGAATCGCTCTTCATGCGCGAACTCATCAAGAGCATGCGCGAAGCCACGCAGAAGTCGGGCCTGATGGACGGCGAGGGCGGCAACCTGGGCATGGACCTGCTCGACCAGCAGTTCTCGGTGCAGCTCTCCGGCCTGCCCGGCGGCCTGTCCGAAGCGATCGAGCGCCAGCTCGGCCGCCAGATGACCCCCACCGACGCCACCCGGGGTGGCGGCAGCGCCGCCCTCTCCGCCACCGGCGACACCAGCACCGTGGGCCGCGTGAACGCGGGCCCGCGCCAGGCCGGTTTCGTGGAGCAGCACAGCGAAGCCGCGGCCACCGTGGCGCGCGAGTCTGGCATTCCCGCCAGCTTCATGATCGGCCAGGCCGGCCACGAGACCGGCTGGGGCCGCAGCGAGATCAGGCACGCCGATGGCACGCCCTCGCACAACCTGTTCGGCATCAAGGCCACGGACAGCTGGAAGGGCAAGGTCGCCGAGATCACGACCACCGAATACATCAACGGCGAGCCGCGCAAGGTGACGGCCAAGTTCCGCGCCTACGACTCCTACGCCGATTCGTTCCGCGACTACGCGCGCCTCATCGGCAACAGCCCACGCTACGAAGGCGTGATGGACCAGCTGCATTCCGTGCAAGGCTTTGCCAGCGGCCTGCAGAAAGCTGGCTACGCCACCGACCCCCAGTACGCGGCCAAACTCAGCCGCGCGATCAACTCCACCCTGAGCCTGCAGCGGGCGCAGGGCTGAAAGAGAGCACGCCATGTCCGCCCTCAACATCGGCGCCCGCGCGCTCAACGCCAACCTCGCGGCCCTGCAGGTCATCGGCAACAACATCGCCAACGTCAACACGCCCGGCTATTCGCGCCAGAACGTGATCCAGCAGTCGTCGGGCTACCAGCAGATGGGCAACGGCTACTTCGGCATGGGCGTGGAGATCGCCACCGTCGAACGTTCGCACAACCAGTACCTCACGCGCGAAGCGCAGAAGGCCGGCTCCGTGGCCTCCGCCGATGCGCTGCGCTATGCGCGCCTGCAGCAGCTGGAAAGCGCCTTCCCCACCGGCTCGGCGGGCCTGGGCACGGCGCTCAACGACATGCTCAACGCCTGGACCGATGTCTCGTCCTCCCCCGGCAACCTGACCGCGCGCGTGGTCGTGATCGCCAAGGGCGAAGAACTCGCCACGCGCCTGCGCAACACCGCCAGCCAGATCGACTCGCTGCAGCACACCACCAAGCAGCAGGTGGCGGGCGCGGTCGACCGCATCAACGGCCTGGCGCAGGACCTGGCCAAGGTCAACGCGCGCATCACCGAGAGCCAGGGCAACGGCCACACGCCCAACGACCTGCTCGACCAGCGCGACAAGATCCTGGGCGACATCAACAAGTACGTGCAGACCACCAGCGTGCCCGCCGCCGACGGCAGCGTGAGCGTGTTCATCGGCGGCAGCCAGCCGCTGGTGCTGGGCACGCGCGCCAACGCGCTGGCCGTGGGGCAGGACAGCACCGACAGCTCGCGCGTCGCGCTCTCTTTCGTGCAGGGCGGCGTGAGCACCGCGGTGCCCGACGCCAGCCTGGGCGGCGGCGAACTCGCCGGCCTGATGCGCTTCATGAACGAAGACCTGGTCGACGTGCAGAACCTGCTGGGCCGCATGGCCCTGGCCACGGCCACCACGGTGAACAACCAGCACAAGCTGGGCGTGGACCTGCAGGGCAACCCGGGCCAGAACTTCTTCAACCCGCCGGCCGCCGCCGTGGGCCTGCCCCGGCCGGGCAATACCGGCAGCGCCGAGATCAGCGCCAGCGTGGCCGACCCGACCGCGCTCGTCGCCTCCGACTACGAACTGCGCTTCGAGGCCGGCGGCATGAGCGTGGTGCGCCTGTCCGACGGCACCGCCACCCCCGTGACCTCGCTCCCCGCCGTGGTCGACGGCCTCAACTTCAACCTCGACAACGGCGCCGGCGCGCCCGGCGACCGCATCCTGGTGCGCCCCTACGCCGCCGCCGCGCGCGACCTGCAGGTGGCCATCGGCTCGCCCGACAAGCTGGCTGCCGCCAGCCCCGTCATGGTCACGCCCGGCACCGGCAACTCTGGCGGCCTGAGCGTGGAGAGCCTGTACGCCTCGTCGGCCTCGCCCAACCTCACCGACCCGGTCACCATCACCTTCCTGGCCGACGGCAGCTTCACCGCCACCGGCCTGGGCCCGGGCAACCCGCCGCCCGACAACGCCGGCCCGCCGCCGAGCTACAACTTCAAGCCGGGCCAGTCCATCACCCTCAACGGCTGGAGCCTCACCATGCGCGGCAGCCCGGGCGCGGGCGACACCTTCAGCATCGGCGCCGCGCCCGCTGGCGCGATCTCGCAGAACGCGGGCAACAGCGCCGGCATGCTGGGCCTGCGCGACCTGCCCACCTACGGCGGCGTGCCGCTCTCCGATGGCTACGTCAGCCTGTTCTCTGACATCGGCACGCGCGTGCAGGGCGCCAAGTTCGCCGCGGACTTCTCGGCCAACGTCGCCAACACCGCCGAGACCGCGCGCGCCAACGTGGCCGGGGTCAACCTCGACGAAGAAGCCGCGCGCCTGCTGCAGTACCAGCAGGCCTACCAGGCCTCGGCGAAATTCCTCCAGATCGCCCAGAGCACCTTCGACAGCCTGTTGCAGACCGTGGGTCGCTAGATATGAACACCCCCCTGCGCCGCTTTGCGGCTTCCCCCCTCTCTGGCGCGCCTTCGGCGCTTGGAGGGGGGACGGCATCTTGGGCCGGCGGAGCCGGACCCTCGATGCCCCTGACCGGCGTCCGGCTGCGTGTCGAGATTCGGAAAGATTGAGGAACCAACATGCGCATCTCCACCGCCCACAGCTACGACAACACCATCGCCATCCTGACCCGCCGCCAGGCCGAACTGGCCGCGCAGCAGGAGCGCGTGTCCACCGGCCTGCGTGTGCAGAAAGCCAGCGACGACCCAGTGGCCGCCACGCTGGCCGAAACCGCTGCCAACCGCCTGGCCCGCACCACCGCCGACATGCGCGCGCTGGAAGCCTCGCGCGCCAGCCTGCAGCAGGCCGAGAGCGGCCTGAAGGAATCGGGTGACCTGATCCAGCGCGTGCGCGACCTGCTGGTGACCGCCGGCAACGCCACCTTCACCGACGCCGAACGCGAAGACGTGGCCAAACAGCTCGAAGGCCTGCGCGAGCAGCTCATCGCCGTGGCCAACCGCAAGGACAACGCCGGCCGCACCCTCTATGGCGGCCTGGGCGGTTCTTCCACGCCCTTCGTGGACCTCTACGGCCCCAGCGGCAGCGGCGTGCAGTTCGACGGCCAGCGCGGCCAGGCCGCCGCCGGCAACAGCTCGCTGCCGCAGGCGCTCGACGGCGACGCCATCTGGATGCGCGTGCCCCAGGGCAACGGCACCTTCACGCTCGGCGTGCCCACCAGCAACACCGGCAACGTGAGCACCACCATGGGCAACGTCACCAACGCCGCCGCGCTCACCGGCGACGACTACGACATCACCTTCGCCGAAGTCGGCGGCGTGATGCAGTACACCGTGACCAATGCCACCACCGGCACGCCGGTGCCCGGCCATGTCGGCCAGCCCTATGTGGCCAACAAGACCATCGAATTCGACGGCATGTCGCTGGAGCTGCGCGGCAAACCCGCCGCCGGCGACCGCGTGGAACTGCGGCCCGTGACCACCACCACCGACATCTTCTCGGTCGTGCAGAACGCCGTGGATGCGCTGCGCTACAACGGCCCCAACGAGAGCGCGTACCACGCCCAGGCCATGGCGCGTGCCATGACCGAGGTGGACGCCGGGCACGACCGCGTGCTCGCCGCCCGCGGCCGCGCCGGTGAGTGGCTCAACCGCGCCGACTCGCTCAACGCCCAGATGGAAGACGGCTCGATTGCCCTCAAGACCGAGAATGCCCGCCTGGTCGAACTCGACCCGATCAAGGGCCTGTCCGACCTGCAGACCCAGCAGCTCGGCCTGGAGGCCGCCATCAAGACCTACGCGCAGGTGCAGCGCCTGTCGCTCTTCCAGGTGATCAATTGACCTGCGTTCCCCTTTTCTCATGATCATCAGTCACACCGTGTTGGACAGCATCGCACTGGGCTACGAGCCCGTGTGGAACCGCGCGCGCGAACTCGCCGCCGTGCGCATGGGCGTGCGCGCCGTGCACCCCGAATCCGTCGACGCGGCCCACCTCATGCAGGCCCTGGGCGACGACTGGCCCGCCAGCGCGCCGGTGCTCATCCTCAGCGTGGACAGCCCCCGGCTGCTGCAACAGGCGCTGGCCTGCGCGCCCGTGCAGAACACCTGGCTCGAAGTGCCCGCCGCCCTGTTCGAACAACCCGACACCCTGGCCCGCCTCACGGCCGGCGCCCGGCGCGGGCACCGGCTGCTGCGCCGCACCGACCTGGCCGCCGTGCGCGGCCAGGCCGTGGCCCCGGCCGATGCGCGCAACCTGCTGCGGCTGGGCGCCGAATCCGTGCCCGCCGGGCTGATCGGCCAGCTCGTCGAAGGCGTCGCCACGCAAACCCTGGCGCGCCAGTGCCTGGACGACGCCGGTGCCTGGGGCGTGCTCGGCTGGCCCGACAGCGACGTGCTGCACGCGCACCGCCACCAGCCGCTGAACTACGACGGCGCCGTGGTCAAGCAGATCCTCATGGCCATCGGCGACGAAGACTGCTCCATCGAACACCTGGAACGCCTGGTGCGGCAAGACCCGGTGCTGGTCTACCGCATCCTGCTGATGGTCAACTCCGCCGCCTTCGGCGGGCGCCACGAAATCGGCTCGCTGCGCCACGCCTTGATGATGCTGGGCTTTCGCGAGCTCGGCCGCTGGCTCGCCGAACAGCTGCCCAACAGCGAACCCGACCGCGACCTGCACCCCGTGCGCTACGCCATGGTGATGCGCTCGCGCCTGGCCCAGCACCTGCTGGCCACCGGCTCCGAAGACAACCTGCGCGGCGAGGTCTACACCACCGCGCTGCTCTCGCAGCTCGACCGCTTGCTGCACCAGCCGCTGGGCGAACTGCTCAACCGGTTGCCCCTCTCGGGCCGCGTGTTCGACGCCGTGCTGCGCCATGACGGCCCCTACCACCCGCTGCTCGATGTGGCGCGCGCCCTGGGCGAACCCGCCCAGCTGCACCGCCTGCCGGCGGTGTGCCAGCGCCACGACATCAGCCTGGAGCATGCCAACCGCGCGCTCATCCGCATGCTGGCCACCAGCCGCGACCACGCCAGCCCGAGGTCCGAACGTTTGACCTAGTGAGCCCGGGCGGCGCGCTACGATGATGCCCATGACCTCCGCGCCCCCCGCCTCCACCCCCCACCACAGCAGCGCGCTCGTGCTGTTCTCCGGTGGACAAGACTCCACCACCTGCCTGGCGCACGCGCTCTCGCGCTACCCGCGCGTGGAAACCATCGGTTTCGACTACGGCCAGCGCCACAACGTGGAGATGACCGCCCGCCTGAACGTGCTGCGCGAACTGCGCCAGCGCTTTCCGGCGTGGTCGCAGCGCCTGGGCGAAGACCACGTGCTCGACCTCGGGGTGCTCGGCAAGGTCAGCGAAACCTCGCTCACGCGCGACATGGCCTTCCGCATGGAAGAGAACGGCCTGCCCAACACCTTCGTGCCCGGGCGCAACCTGCTGTTCCTCACGCTGGCCGCCGCCCTGGCCTACCGGCGTGGCATCCAGGTCATCGTCACCGGCGTGTGCGAAACCGACTTCTCGGGTTACCCCGACTGCCGCGACGACACCATGAAGGCGCTGCAGGTCGCGCTCTCGCTCGGCATGGACCACCGCTTCCTGATCGACACCCCGCTGATGTGGATCGACAAGGCCGCCACCTGGCGCCTGGCACACGAGCTGGGCGAAAACGCGCTGCTGGTGGGCGGCGGCAACGCCCTGGTGGACCTGATCGTCGAACACACCCACACCTGCTACCTCGGCGACCGCGAACACCGCCAGCCCTGGGGGTACGGGTGTGGCGGGTGCCCGGCCTGTGAGTTGCGGGCGAGGGGGTGGGCGGCTTACGCCGCGCCGCAGGCCTGATCAGGCGCCGTCGGCGCGGCTGATGTCCAGCCGGTAACGCGCCCCGCCCGCCGCCGCCTGCTCGTTGGCCCGCAGCGCCCAGCGCTGCCGGTGGTGCGCCGCCAGGGTGGAGCGGTGGGCGATGGAGACGATGGCGCCGTGCGCCTGCTTCACCCGTTCCACCAGGCGCTGGTAAATCGTGGCTTCGGCTTCTTCGTCGAGCGCGCTGGTGGCTTCGTCGGCCAGCACCCAGGCCGGCTTCTTGAGCATCACGCGCGCGATCGCCAGGCGCTGGCGTTCGCCGCCCGAGAGTTTCTGGCTCCAGGCGTCTTCGCGGTCGAGCTGGTCGGTCAGCGCCGGCAGCAGGGCCTCGTTCAGGGCGTCGCGCAGGGCTTCGTCGGTGTAGTTCTCCGCCGGGTCGGGGTAGGCCAGGGCGTCGCGCAGGCGGCCGTCGGGGAAGTAGGGCCGCTGCGGGATGAACATGGTGTCCTTGGGCAGGCCCACGCGGCCCAGCGCGTGGGGCCAGATGCCGGCGAGGGCGCGGAACAGGCTGGACTTGCCGCTGCCCGAGGGGCCGTGCAGCAGCACGGTGTCGCCCGTTTTCACGTCCAGGTCCACACCGGCCAGCAGCGTGCTGCCGCCGGGCAGGGCCACGGTGAGGTCTTGCGCGTGGATGCCGTCGGCCGACTCGTTGAGCGACAGGCCGTCGCGCGTCTGCGACTGGTGCGACAGGCTGGCCTCGAAGCCCACCAGGCGGTCGGTGGTGGCTTTCCAGACCGCCAGGGCCATGTAGTTGTCGACCAGCCAGGACAGCGAGTCCTGCACGCGGCCGAAGGCGGAGTTGATCTGCATCAGCTGGCCGAGCTGGATGGCGCCGCTGAAATAGCGCGGCGCGGCGACGATCATGGGGAAGATGATGGCGGCTTGCGAGAAGAAACTGCTGAACCAGGTGAGCTGTTTCTGGTTGCGGATGAGGGCGAAGTAATTGCCCATCACGTCGCGGAAGCGCACATCCAGGTGGCGGCGCTCCACCTGCTCGCCGCCGTCAAGTGCGATGGATTCGCTGTATTCGCGCACACGCACCATGTGGTGGCGGAAGTTGGCTTCCAGCATCTGCTGCTGGAAGTTCAGTCGCACCTGCGGCCGGCCGATCCAGTGCGCGATGGCGCTGCCCACCGCGCAATACAGCACGGCGGCCCACACCATGTAGCCGACGATTTCCAGTTCGCCACCGCCCAGGAAGCCGGGCAGCGGGACGCTGATGGAGCCGCTCAAGGTCCAGAGGATGCCGACGAAACTCACCAGGGTGATGAGCGCGTTGAACATGCCCATGGACAGCGACACGGTGTAGCTGGTGAAGAGGTTGAGGTCTTCCTGGATGCGCTGGTCCGGGTTGTCGGGGTTGCCGTGTTCGTCGGCGGTGAAGCGCGCCAGCTCCATGCGGTAGAAGGCCTTGTTGGCCAGCCAGCGGCCCATGTAGTGGTCGGTGAGCCAGACGCGCCAGCGCAGCTGCAGGATCTGCGTGAGGTAGAACTTGTAGACCGCGAGCACGATGTAGATCAGCGCCAGCCAGCCGAAGCGCCCGATCTGCTGCCAGAACACGGGCTGGTCCTTGGCCTGCAGGGCGTCGTAGAAGACGCGGTACCACTCGTTGATCTGCACCAGCATGTAGACCGTGCCGAGGTTGAGCAGCACCACGGCCAGCAGGAGGCCGCGCGCGCGCCATTTTTCGCTTGATTTGAAATACGGCAGCGCGAACCCCCAGATGTTCTTGAGGGTGGGCCACAGGGAAGGCGGCCGGTGGGCGGGGGCTGGATTCGTGGTCGTCGTCATGAAAGGGCCCTGTGCAGGTAGGCGCAGACGGCGCCCATGACGCGCATCGTAGCGGGTCCTGTGGCCGCTTCACTGAGGCAGGACTTATGCCGTGCTGCCAAGCCTGAACCAACCCGCACCGCACGAAGCAGCCCCTCCAGAGGCATCGAGGGACGGCTCCGCCGGACCAAGACGCCGTCCCCCCTCGAAGCGCCGAAGGCGCGCCACGGAGGGGGGAAGCCGCGCAGCGGCGCAGGGGGGAGCTTCTGTCAACCGTTGCTGACCCCGCTGGCCACATGCCCTGCGGGCACGTGCAGCGCGGCCGACTCGATGTGGCCGGTCTGGTCGTCGAAGAAGAAATCGGGCTCGAACTCGCGCAGGAACTCGCCCTTGGGCAGGCCGCCGAGGAACATGGCTTCGTCGACTTCGATGTTCCAGTTCATCAGGGTGCGGATCGCGCGCTCGTGCGCCGGGGCGCTGCGCGCGGTGACCAGCGCGGTGCGCACGCGCATCATCGGCGTGCCCTCGCTCTGCAGGCGGTGCAGGGCTTCGAGCAGCGGCTTGAAGGGGCCGCCGGCCAGCGGCAGCGAGGCCTTGCTGGCCTCGTGTTCCTGGAAGGCCGAGAGCCCTTGCGCCTGGTAGACGCGCTCGGCCTCGTCGGAGAACAGCACGGCGTCGCCGTCGAAGGCGATGCGCACTTCGTTGGGGTGCTCGCTGCTGGCGTGCACCGACTGGGGGTAGACCTGCGCGGCGGGCACGCCGGCCTCGAGCGCGGCGCGCACGTCGGCCAGGTGGGTGGAGAGGAACAGGTTGGCGCGCAGCGGGCGCAGGTAGCGCCAGGGCGGCTGGCCGCGCGTGAAGCTGCCGCGCTGGATCGGCAGGCCGTAGTGTTGGGCGGAGCGGAACACGCGCATGCCCGAGACCGGGTCGTTGCGCGAGAGGATCACCACCTCCACCCGCTGCGCCTGCGCGTCGTTGAAGGCGAGCAGCTTGTGCACCAGCGAGAAGGCCACGCCGGGTGCGGCCGGCTGGTCCAGCCGGTCGAGCTGCAGCTTCATGTAGGCGCGGTCGTCGCCGGTTTCGAAGAGGCGGTTTTCTTCCTCGAAGTCGAACAGGGCGCGGGAAGAGATGGCAACGACGAGCTTGCCTTCGAGCGTTACACCCATGAAAAAAGTCCCTGGGTCATAGATGGTCGGGGCGCTCAGACCCCCTTGCAAGAAACGCCGCGGAACTGGCTTTGCCAGGCCGCAGGCGTTGCCCCCTTGGGGGGGTGACGGTCCGAAGGGCCGGCGCAGGGGGGATCATGAAACGAGTTGGTTGAGCTGGATGATGGGCATCAGCACCGCCAGCACGATCAGCATCACCACCAGGCCCATGCCCACGATCAGCAGGGGTTCCAGGATGGTGGCCATGTGCATGGCGCGGCGCTGCACCTCGTCGCCGAGCTGTTTCGCGGCGCGGTCCAGCATGGCGGGCAGCTGGCCGGTCTGCTCGCCCAGCCGGGCGAACATGGACACCAGCGGCGGAAAGCGCTTCTTGCTGCCCAGGGCCGAGGCCAGGGGCGCGCCTTCGCGCACCAGCACCACGGTGTCGAGCGCGTCGGCGCGCATGGCCTGGTTGGAGAGGGTTTCGGCGGCGGTCTGTAGCGCGCGCAGGATGGGCACGCCGGCCGCCGCGAGCATGGCCAGCGTGGCCGAGAAGCGGGCCGCGTTGTAGCCGCGCGCCAGGCGGCCCACCAGCGGCAGGCGCAGCCAGGCGGCGTCCATGCGCAGGCGGATGGCTTCGTTGCGGCGCGCGAACACGACACCACCGATGCCCAGCGCCAGCAGGGCCAGCATGAACCAGCCGTAGGAGCGCACGAAGTCGCTCAGGCCGAGCATGACCACGGTGAGGAAGGGCAGGGCCCGCTTGCTGCCGGCGAACACGTTGGCCACCTGCGGCACCACGTAGGAGACGAGGAACACCACGATCACGATCGCCACCAGCGTGACGATGGCCGGGTAGAGCGAAGCCGCGACGATCTTGTTCTTGAGGGCTTCGCGCGCCTCCAGGTCGTCGGCCAGGCGTTCGAGCACGGTGCCGAGCAGGCCGCTCTGTTCGCCCGCGGCGATCACGCCGGTGTAGATGGGGGAGAACTCGCGCGGGTGTTGCGAGAGCGCGCGGGCGAAGGTGGAGCCGCCGTTGACCTCGGAACGCAGCGAGGCCATGAGGTTGCGCTGTTTTTCGTCTTCGGATTCTTCGGTCAGGGCCGAGAGCGCGCGTTCCAGCGGCAGGCCGGCGGCCACCAGGCCGGCGAGCTGGCGCGTCCAGACCGCGAGGGCGGTGGCGCTGAAGGCGCGGCCGCCCCAGAGCGTGATGTTGAGGCCCTTCGCGGCCGAAGTGCCCTGCGAGCCCGCGGCGGGCTCGACCAGCAGCGGCACCAGGGCGCGCGCGCGCAACATGCTGCGCGCGGCGCGCGCGGTGTCGGCGTCGATCAGGCCTTTCTGCGTGGCGCCCTGGGCGTCCAGGGCTTCGAAGGTGTAGGCGGGCACAGCCTGGCCTCAGTCTCTGGTGACGGACATCACTTCTTCCGGCGAGGTGATGCCCGCATCGATCAGCCGCTGGCCGTCGGCGCGCATCGAGCGCAGGCCGGCGTCTTCGGCCGCCACATACACCTTGCTCTCGGCGGCGCGGTTGTGGATCAGCGCGCGGATCGTGTCGTCGGCCACCATCAGCTCGTAGATGCCGGTGCGGCCCTTGTAGCCGGTGTGGTTGCACTGCTCGCAACCCACCGGGTGCCAATGGCCCTTGTCGTCGGCGCGGCGGCAGTGCGGGCAGAGCTTGCGCACCAGGCGCTGCGCGAGCACACCCAGCAGCGAGGAGCTCAGCAGGAAGGGCTCCACGCCCATGTCGGTCAGGCGGGTGACGGCGCTGGGCGCGTCGTTGGTGTGCAGCGTGGCGAGCACGAGGTGGCCGGTGAGCGAGGCCTGGATGGCGATCTGCGCGGTCTCGAAGTCGCGGATCTCGCCGATCATGATCACGTCCGGGTCCTGCCGCAGGATGGCGCGCAAGGCCTTGGCGAAGGTCAGTTCGATGCGGGCATTGACCTGCGTCTGTCCCACGCCGGGCAGTTCGTATTCGATCGGGTCTTCCACCGTCATGATGTTCTGGGCGTTGGCGTCCAGGCGCTGCAGCGCGGCGTACAGCGTGGTGGTCTTGCCAGAGCCGGTCGGGCCGGTGACGAGGATGATGCCGTGCGGCTGGCCGATGAGCTTGCGAAAGGCGTTGAGCACATCGCCCTGCATGCCCACGGCTTCCAGGCTGAGCTTGCTCTCGCTCTTGTCCAGCAGGCGCAGCACGGCGCGTTCGCCGTGGGCGCTGGGCAGGGTGGAGACGCGCACGTCCACCGCGCGGGTGCCGATGCGCAGCGAGATGCGGCCGTCCTGCGGCAGGCGCTTCTCGGAGATGTCGAGCTCGGCCATGATCTTCAGGCGCGAGATCAGCGCGGCGTGCAGCGCGCGGTTGGGCTGCACCACTTCGCGCAGCGAGCCGTCGACGCGGAAGCGCACGCTGGAATGCCGTTCGTAGGGTTCGATGTGGATGTCGCTCGCGCCGTCGCGCGCGGCCTGCGTGAGCAGGGCGTTGAGCATGCGGATGATGGGCGCGTCGTCGGCGGTCTCCAGCAAGTCCTCGATCGCGGGCAGCTCCTGCATCATGCGGCTGAGGTCGGCGTCGCTCTGCACCTCGCTCACCACGGCGGCGGCGCTGGACTCGCCCTGGGCGTAGGCCGCGCTGATGCGCTGCTTGAGGGCGTCGCCTTCTTCCCACAGGATGTCGTTGACGGGGTGCACGCGCAGGATTTCGGTGAGCGCCGAGAGGCGCCGCGTCTGCGCGCCGGAGTCGGTGGCCGGCGTGCTGCTGCCCAGCAGGGTCAGCGCGGTGCCGTCGTCTTCCAGGAGCCAGTGGTGCTCGCGGGCGAAGGCGTAGGGCAGCGGGTACTTCACGGCCGCCGCCTCACTGCCGGGGCGCCGGGTTCTGCGGTGCCGGGTTCACCGGGGGCGTCGTCTGAGGATCGGCCAGCGAGCGCACCGGCGCGGCCCCGTCCGGCGAGGGCGCGCGCGGCGGCAGTTGCGGTGGCATGACCGGGGCCTCGTTCACGCCCAGCACGCCGCTCTGCCGGGGTTGTGCGTCTTTCTGCACGGCGCGCATGAGTTCGTAGCGGTCGAGCGCCAGGTTGCTGGTTTCATTCCCGTCGCGCATCACCACGGGGCGCAGGAACACCATCAGGTTGGTTTTCTTGCGCGAGCGGGTTTCGCTGCGGAACAGGTTGCCGAAGAGCGGCACGTCGCCCAGGCCGGGCACTTTTTCCTGGTTGCCGGCGTACTCGTCCTGCAACAGGCCGCCCAGCACCACGACCGCACCGTCCTCGACCAGCACGGTCGATTCGATGGTGCGCTTGTTGGTGATGAGGCCGGTGGTGGAGTTGACCGAGGAGGGCACGACGTTGCTGACCTCCTGGTAGATGGTCATCTTGATGGTGCCGTTCTCGCTGATCTGCGGCTTCACGCGCAGCGTCAGGCCCACGTCCTTGCGCTCGATGGTCTGGAAAGGGTTGACCGAGCCGTTGTTGCCGCCGCTGCCGGTGTTGGTGAACTGGCCGGTGACGAAGGGCACGTTCTGGCCGATCACGATCTTGGCTTCTTCGTTGTCCAGCGTGAGCAGGTTGGGGGTGGAGAGCACGTTGCCTTCGCCGTTCTCCTGCAGGAAGCGCGCGAGGAAGCCCAGCACGTACACGCCGTTGGTGCGGCGCGCCAGGCCCAGGTTCATGCCGGGGGATGGCGTGGCGTTGCCCTGGGCCAGTTCCAGGATGTTGCGGCCACCGGTGCCGAAGTTGGTGCCCAGCAGGCCGATCACGCGGTCGCCCGAGCTGCCGAGCGCGCCTTGCCACTGGATGCCGAACTCGGCCGCCTTCTCGGCGTTCACTTCGGCGATCAGGCTTTCCACGTAGACCTGGGCGCGGCGCGAGTCGAGCTGGTCGATCACGGCGCGCAACTGGCGGTACTGCGGCTCGGGCGCGGTGATGATGAGCGAGTTGGTGGCCGGGTCGGCCTGGATCTGGCCGCCGGTCGATGGCGAGCCGCTGGGCGTGACGGCGGCGGTGGCCGCGTTGTTGTTGTTCGCGCTGGCGGTGCCGGTGGGCGTGAGGGCCGCTCGGTTGAGCGGGGAAGTCGCACCACCGCCCAGGGAACCGCCGCTCAGCCCACCGGAGGACTCACCCGCCAGCGCGGCGCGCAGGGTGGTGGCCAGCGAGGTGGCGTCGGCGTTCTTCAGGTAGACGACGTGGATGTTGCCGCTGAGCTTGTCGGACGAAGGCTGGTCCAGCCGGGCCACCAGTGAGCGCACCAGCGCCAGGCGGGCGGGGTTGGCCGCGCGCAGCACCAGGCTGTTGCTGCGCGGTTCGGCCACGAGTGTGGTCTTGTACGACTGGTCGGCCTGCGCACCACCGCCGGCGGTGGCGGGGTCGATCAGCCGGGTCACGAGCGCGGCCATGTCGGCCGCCACGGCGTGTTGCAGCGGGATGATTTCCACGTCGGTCGCGCCGGCGACGTCGAGCGAGGCGATGATGCGGCCGATGCGCTGCAGGTTGTCCGCGTAGTCGGTGATGACCAGCGAGTTGTTGCCTGGGTTGACGTTGATGGTGTTGTTCGGGCCGATCAGCGGGCGCAGCACCGGCACGAGGTTGTTGGCCGATTCGTGGTTGAGCCGGAAGATCTGCGTGACCACGGTGTTGGAGGCGGGCAGGGCCGACACCGAGCCGGCGCTCACCACGTTGCCCTGCAGCTTGGCGTCGGCCTCGGGCACGATCTTGTAGAGGCCGCCGGTGTCCACCAGCGAGAAGCCCTGCAGCCGCAGCACGGCGGCGAACTGGTTGAGCGCGGCGGTGGGGGTGACGGGGCGTTCGGTGACGAGGTTGACGGTGCCCTTCACGCGCGGATCGACCACCACGTTGCGGCCCGTGATGGTGGCCATGGTGCGCGCCACCGCCTCGATTTCGGCGGCGACGAAGTTGAGGGTGACGGGCTCGTTCGAGGCGGCCGGCGCGCGCGCCGTCTGCGAGATGCCGTTGCCCGACAGCAGGCACAGGACCAGTGCCAGCGCCGTGAGCGCACCGCCGTGGGCTGCACGGCCCGGGGCGACACGGAGTGGGTTCGGTTTCATGGTCGGATCGTATCTTGAAGTGTGGAGGAGGGGCGCGCTCAGTTGTCAGCCAATGTTGAGCAGCGAGCGTGGGCCTTGGCGGCGGCCCATGATGTTGAGCAGGTTGCCCAGTGCGGCTTCCGCTTCGGGCGCGGCCTCGGCCACGCCTTCGAAGCGCAGCCTGCCACCGACCCAGCGGCCCGCGCCTTGCAGCTTGAGCGCGCCGCTGAGGGTTTCCAGGTTCAGCGTGGTGGTGTTGCCGTCGGCGTCGGCGCGCACGGTCATGCGGTAGCTGCCCAGCGGGCGCAGGGTGGACAGGCGCGAGGCCAGGTCGAGCGCGTCGATGGCGGCCTCGCCCTGCATGCTGGCGCGGCCTTCGTCCCAGCGCAGGGTGAGGCCGGCGGTCTGCAGGGCCAGCTGGCCTTCCACGCGCAAGGTGTTCCAGGGTGTGCCCAGGCCGCTGAGCAGTTCGGCCGGCCACAGGCTGGTGGAGCTGGCCACGCGCAGTTCGCCGCCGCCCAGGCGGGGAATGAAGGTCATCGCCAGGGGCTCGGGGGTGCAGCAGGGGGCCATCAGGCGCAGCGCCATCGCGGGCGATCCCGAGGCCAGGCGCGGCGCGAGCTGCCATTGCAGGCCCTGGGGCAGCGCGGTCTGGGTGCGGCTGCCTTCGCCGCCGGTCAGCACCAGATCGGCCTGGCCGTTCCAGACCGTGCCGCGGGCATTGACCAGTTGCAACTGGCCCTGGGTGGCCGAAGTCACGCCGCTGGCGAGCCAGCGCGCGGGCGCGAACACGATGACGGCGAACAGCAGGCCGAGCAGGCCACCGATCCAGGCCAGACGGATGGGCCAGTTGCCGTTCATGGCGTGCCACCCAGGCCGGGGCCGGTCAGGACCACGGTACCGCTCCAGCCGGGACTGCCGGGTTCGCGGTGGATCTGGCTGTCCACCGGCAGCAGACGGGCGTTGATGCGCACCTGGGCCAGCCACTGGGCCAGGGCCTCGGGCGGGGTGTTGCGCAGGGTCAGCGTGGCGCGCTCACCCAGCACCGAAAGCTGGCCGGTGCCAGACAGGCCGTTGGTGGCGGTCTCGACGGCGCGCAACACCTCGTCGCGGCCGGGGGGTTGGGCGGTGTTCTGGCTGCGCAGGGTGTCGGCGGTGGCGGCCATGCGCTGCATCTGCCCGAGCTGGGCATCCAGTCGGGCGTGGCGCGCGGGGGCCTGGCGCAGCGTCTCCAGGGCGGGCGCGATGGCCACCCACCACACCAGGCCCAGGCCGATCACCCAGGCGGCGATGGTCACCGCGTTGCGCTCGCGGGACGAGAGGCGGGCCAGCGCCACCGAGAGGGCCAGGGTGAGCCTGGCGATGGGGGAGGGGGAAGAAGAGGCGGTGGCCATGGTCAGGGTTCCGGCGGGCGCAGGGCCAGCTCATTGCCATCGAAACGCACCCGCCAGCCGCTGTTCTGCAGCGACTGTTGCAGGGCGCGCAATTGGTCCTGGGTGGCGCGCCAGCCCGAGAAGCGCCCTTCGCCCGTGCTGTAGGCGATGGTGGAGGGCAGCAGGGCTTCGCCGGCCGAGGCCTGGTCGATCGCCGCAAGCAGGGTTTCCAGATCGCCTTCGGACAGGGCGCCGGTGGCCTGTTGCAGGCGGGCGACCTCGCGCTGCATCTGGACCGGTGCGTCGAGCACCAGCGTGACTTGCGGGAAGCTTTTCTGCAGGGTCTGCACCACCGCCTTCTGCTTGGCTTCCAGGCCGCTGCGCTCGTGCCAGGCGGCGGCGTTCAGGCCCACCAGCTGCACGCCCACCAGCGCCGCCAAGCCCCAGCGCGCGGGTCGCCAGGCCGGGGCGTTGCGCCATTGCCGGAAGCTGCGCTTGAGCCGTTGGCCGCGCCGCGCGCCAGCCGAGAGGCTGAGGTCGAACTGCGCGAGGTTCCAGTCGGACTGGGCGCAGCGCAGCAACCACGCGGGGAGGGCGACGAGCTCAAAACGCTGCTGCAGCATCTGCTCGGCCTGCGCGGCCACGGTCGGGTCGGCCAGCCAGACGTCGTATTCACCAGGCTCGCCTGGCGCGTCGCTGGCGGGGGGCATGAGCGCGGTGACCACCATGTCGCCCGCGGTGCCATGGCCCAGGGGCGTTTCCCGCAGCGGTGTGCAGCTCACGCCGAGCAGGCCGGCGCTGCCCAGCCAGATCTCGCCGTTCTCGTTGTAGGCCCAGTGGACGTTGGAGGGCACGTCCAGCGCAAAACTGCGCGAGGAGCCCGGCGTGGCGCCGGGGGTTTCGGAGGGCAACAGCGGCCACAGGGCCGGCGCGATGCGCCCGGCCGGGCGGGCCGCTCCCTCCAGGATCTGCAGCCAGCCGCGCAGCCAGACCTTGTGGCAGGCCGCGACCCACACCGTCTGGCCCGAACGGCCACCGGGCTCCAGGGCGAAGTGCAGGTCGGCCGTGTCGGCCAGCAGGCGGTCTTCCAGCAAGCCTTCGAGCGCGGCCCGCAGGCGCGCGGTGGCGACCTTGGGCAGGGCGACCCGGTGCCAGGAGACGGCGCGCGGCGGCAGCACGAGCACCACATCGTCGTCTCGCGGCAGCAACGCGGCCGCGCACTGACCGTGGTCGGTGATCTGCTGGCCATTGCTGGACGTGGCCCAGTCGAAAAGGGCCGTGGGTCCCGCAGGGGGCGCAGCGGAGAAGTCCGAGGGAGTGACGATCAGCACGGTGATGCGGTCATGCGAAGGTGTTACAGGGCGGCGAGCCCCTCATTCTAGAGACCCTGGGTGACTCTCAGGGGCCTGATGTGCACCGGGAAAACACGCCGTCTCAGCGCCGGGCGAAGCGTTCGCGCCAGTTCACGCGCACATCGAGGTTGTTGCGCACGACGAGAGAGCGCTCTTCGATGATGGTGTCGTCAAGCCGCAGGCGCCCGCGCACCTCGAAGTGGCTGCTGCGCACACCGTGGTACAGATCCGACAGTTGGCCCGTCATGGCCGGCACCACGGCGCTGGCATCCGCCAGGCTCTTGAACGGTTCGCGCTCGCGCGCGCTGGTGATTTGCCGGGCCTGGGCCATGTCCAGGCCTGGCACGCTGGCGCAGATGGCCTGGGCGCTGGCGGTGTTGAGGTTGAGCGTGGAGCGGGAGGGCAGCACGGTGACGTGGGGTTCGAGCACGGCCAGGCTGTTGCGGCTGATGCCGAGCCAGGCCAGCTGCGCGTATTTCCGGGGCAGCAGGGCGGTGCGCGAGGGCAGGGGGTCGCTCAGCGCCAGGCTCATGGAGGTGCGCAGCTCGTTGGCGGCGGCATTGAGTTCCGAGACCGGCAGCCCAAGTTGTTCGTAAAGCTTGGCGAAGCTGCGCATGTCGGCTTCGGAGAGTTCCACCTTGGCCTGGGCGCCCGCGCCGACGGTGCGCACCACGTTCAGGAAGTTCATGCGCGACTGCATGTCGATCACTTCGCCCGAGAGAAAGGCTTCCAGCATGCCGTCGGTGTTGTTGTTCTTGTCGGCGGCGAGAAAGCTGGACAGGCGTGCCTCCTCCAGCGGCATGGCCCAGGGCTCGCCCAGGTGGTCGGCGTTGCCGCTGCTCTGGTTGTCGCGCGCGTCCTCGCGCAGGATCAGGCGCGCCCAGTCGAGCGCACCGGTCAACACCCAGCCAGCCTGCACGCGGCGCCGCTCGGCCTGCTCGACCTCGGCCGAGCGCCACTGCTGCCACAACGCGGCCGAGGCCAGGGTGGCCACCAGCGTGACGACGAGCATGGCGAGCAGCAGGGCGGCGCCCTTCTGGGTTCGACCCGAAGTCGAAACGGCCGCAGCGCCGGGCCGCCCCAAGCAAGGCCAGCCCCCTCGGGGGGCAGCGACCCGCGCAGCGGTGGAGCATGGGGGCTTCATCAGCGGCCGGCCTCGAGCGTTGGGCGGACCCAGTCGCGCACCAGACTGCCGCTGAGGCCTTCGCCGGTGCCGAGCACCAGCTCCAGGCGCACGCCATTGGGCACGCTGCCGGTGCGCGAACCTTCCGGACCACCCACGGGTTCTTCGTTGCCGGTGGAGGACTGCGGGTTGCCCCAGGTTTCGCCCCGGTGGTAGAAGAGTTGCCAGTTGTCGATGCCGAGCAGGGCGATGGCGCTGTCGGAGCTGGCGTTGCCCGCCTGTGAGGACAAGGCGCCGCGTCCCCATTCACCGGCACGCTGCCAGGCGCGCGCGAGTTCGTCGCGCCGCAGCACGGGGCCGGATTGCCAGCGCACCCATTGGCCGCTGGCCTGGATGCTCGATGAGATCTGCGGCAGGCCGGCCAAGGCCACGCCGGTCAGGCGCGTCCAGGCCACGACGCGGATGCCTCGACTGTCCAGGCCGGTTTCGCCGCTGTCGCGCCGCGTCATGCGCAGCACCTGACCATTGAAGTCGAGCGCGTTGACTTCGCCGGTGTCGATCAGGGCGTCCAGGTCGGCGGCCCACTGGCCCATGGCCGCCTGCATGCGAAGCAGGTCGTCGGCGCGTTGCTGGGTGATGTTCTGGGTGCGCGTCATGCCGTCGAGCGAACGCCAGCTCAGCAGCGCGAGCATGGACATCACGACGATGGCCACCAGCAGTTCGACGAGGGTGAAACCGCGTGCGTGTTTCATCATGCTCAATACCGGCCCATCACGGTGGAGAGGCTGAGCAGGCGCACGTTCACCCCATCCACGGCGGCTTCGACGACCGTGTCCACGCGCCGGAAGTTCGGGTTGGGCGTGGGCAGCACGGACAAGCGCACGCGCATCTCGCGCCCCGCCTGCGTGCACACGGAGTCGGTGTCGCCGGTGCCGGGCAACTGGCGCTGCAGGCGCAGGCGGGTGAGTTCGTTCTCGGCGCACAGCTGGGCCAGCCATTGGTCGCTCTGCCTGCCGGATGCCCGGGTGAGGGCGCCAGTGGCCTGCAGCCCGGCGGCCAGGGTGATGGCAACCACCGCGAGAGCGACGAGCACCTCGATCAGTGTGAAGCCGCGCGGGCGCGTCATGGTGTGGCGGCCAGCACGGTGAAGGGCGAAAGGCCGTCGGTGCCCAGGGTGATGCGCCGGTCCCCCTGGACCAGCATCACCCGCTGCGCGGCGATCAGCGGTTCGGGCCCGAGCACCAGGGTTTGCGCGCCTGGCGGTTGCAGCACCTGGGCCTGGGTGTCCTGGTTGAGCCAGGGACGCGGTCCGGTGAGCGAGCCGGTGCCCGCCTGGGTGGGCAGGCCGAGGAATTCGAAGCCTTGCGGCAGGCTGCGCCAGACCACTGGCAGCCCGCTGGTGCGCGACTGGGCACGCGCGGACTCCAGCATGGCCGTCAGCCGCAGGCCCTCGCGCTCCAGGCGGGTGGCGCCGTCGTCGCGCAAGGCCACGGTCACACCGGCGGTGGCGAAGGCCACGATCACCAGCACCACCATGAGCTCGAGCAGGGTGAAGCCGTGTGCCTTGCTGGCCATGATCAGGGAAACCGCGTTGCCGGAAGGCCGACGATGGTCGCCGCGCAGGGCCGCCCCACGCAAGGCAAGCCCCCTTGGGGGGCAGCGACCCGCGCAGCGGCGGAGCGGGGGGGCGTGTTTTTCACTGCCAGCTGCCGATGTCGGCGTCCTTGCCCTCGCCACCCGCTTGCCCGTCGGCACCGAGCGACAGCACGTCCACCTCGCCCCTCAGGCCCGGGTTGATGTACTGATAAGGGCGGCCCCACGGGTCGCCGGGCAGCTTGTCGAGGTAGGGGCGCCAGTTCGGCGGCACGGGGCCGGCGGTTGGTTTGGCCACCAGGGCGTTCAGGCCTTGTTCGTTCGTCGGGTAGCGCTGGTTGTCCAGCCGGTACAGCTTGAGCGCCTGCATCAGGTTGTTGACGTCGGTCTTGGCGGCGGTCACGCGCGCATCGTCGGCACGGTCCAGCACGTTGGGCACGATCAGCGCCGCGAGCACACCGATGATGACCAGCACCACCATGAGCTCGATGAGAGTGAAGCCGCGTTGCAGGGTGCGGGCCAGGCGGGCCGCGAAGGCTGGCGTGCGCAGGGTGGGGGTGGTCAGTTGTGGCAAATCAATCTCCCGCGAACAAGGGCCTGTGGAACGGCCCGATGGCCAGGCCGGAAACCGGTGGTCGTCGATCATAATGCGCCCATATGAACAAGGCACCCGCGTTCGGCCATTCCGGCTTCCTCATGGAAAGCCCAGCCGCCCTGCAGACCGCAGGACGGCGAGGGCCGACCATCGCCGCAGGCCTCCTGTGGCTGGCGGCGGGCCTGAGCGCGGGTTACTGGGTGTTGCTGGCCTGGGGCCGGTCGCCGGTGACGCCGGTGTCGGCCATGGCACCGGCGCAGGTGGCGGCCGATACGGCTTCCGTGGCCCGCTCGCTGGGTGCCTTGCCCGCTGCCGCGTCCACGGGTGCGGTGGCCAGCGCAGCGCCGCCCCGCTACAACTTGCTGGGGGTGGTCGCGGTCGGTACCCGGGATGGTGCCGCGCTGATCGCGGTGGATGGCCAACCACCACGGCCTTACCGCCTCGGGGCTTCGCTGGAGGGTGGGTTGGTGCTGCAATCCGTCTCGCGCCGGGCCGTGCATCTGGGCCCTTCGCTGGAGGCGCCCGCTTCGGTGGAACTCACCCTGCCCGAGGCCGCCACGGCGCCCTGACTCCGGGCTCAGCGTTCGAGCAGACCCTGGGCCGCGAGCAGCAGGGGCCACGCCAGCAGCGCGCCGGTGCCCTGGCCCATGCGCATGCCCATGTCCAGCAGGGGCTGGGCCTGCAGATGAATCAACATGAGGCGGTGGCCGCTTTCCGCCGAGCGGTGCGCGAACACCAGGTAATCGGCCACGGCGGGCACCAGGCCCCGCGCGACCAGGGCGGCGGCGCTTGCCACGTACCCGTCTACCAACACCACGCGCCGCTCGGCGGCCGCTTGCAGCATGGCGCCGGCCATCATGGCGATCTCGAACCCGCCGAGCGCGGCCAGCGAATCCAGCGGGCCCAGCGCCTTGCGGTGCCGGCTGGCGGCAGCGGAGAGCTTTTCGATCCGCTGAGGGTGCGGGTCGTCGTGAGGGCCTGCGCCGTGAAAATCGTCGCGTCCGCAGGCGTCGGACAGCGGCACGCCACACAGCCGGGAGAGCAGCAGGGAGGCGGCGACGTTGTTGGCCACACCCACGTCGCCCAGGGCAATCACGTTGCCGGGGAGGTGGCGCACCACGTCCATGCCCGCGTGCAAAGCCGACACGGCCTGCGCCTGTGACATGGCCGGGCCGATCATCAGGTTGCGGGTGCCATAGCCGATCTTGCGCAGCAGCAGCGGTGCCTTGCGCCGGGCATCGTCGGGCAGGGTGATGTGGGAGGCCACGCCAGCGTCGACCACCGTGAGGTCGAAGCCGTGCATCTGGGCCAGGGCATTGACCGGTGCGGCGCCGAGCAGCAGTTGCAGCACGTGCTCGCAGGTCATGGACTGCGGCATTTCCGACATGCCCTCGTCGGCAATGCCGTGGTCGGCGGCGAACACCACCAGTTGCGGTGAGTCGAAGACCAGCAGGTCAAAGGGCAGGGGGCTGCCGTGCTGGATCCGCGCCAGCTGCAGAACCAGGGCTTCCATGCGGCCGAGCGAGTGCTCCGGCATGCCTTCGGGCGCCAGGCGCAGCATCACCGAGTGATCCAGCAGCGTGTCCGTCGTGGCCGCGATGTGGGGCAGCTTCAGGTTCGCGGGCAACTCGGGTGCCCGTCGGGTGATGGGTTCGAAGACGGGGTCGAGGGCCATGGCGGGTGGTCAGCTTTTGAGGAACAGACGGTACACCGGATTGCTGGTTTCCTCTACGTACGGATAACCCAGCGTGTCGAGAAACTTGTCGAACGCCTTGTGGTCCTTTGCAGGCACCTGAAGCCCGACCAGGATGCGGCCGTAGTCGGCGCCCTGGTTGCGGTAGTGGAACAGGCTGATGTTCCAGCCCGGGCGCATCAGACTCAGGAATTTGAGCAGCGCACCTGGCCGCTCCGGGAACACGAAGCGCAGCAGGCGCTCGTCGTGCGCCAGGGGCGAATGCCCGCCCACCATGTGCCGGATGTGCTCCTTGGCCAGTTCGTCGTGCGTGAGGTCCAGGGTCTCGAAACCGTGCCTGATCAGGTTGGCAGCGATCTTGCCGGACTCGCCCTTGCCATGGGTGGTCAGGCCCACGAACACATGGGCCGCGCTGCCGTCGTGGATGCGGTAGTTGAACTCGGTCACGTTGCGCGGTCCGCCGGGCAGCTTTTCGATCGCTTCGCAGAAGCGGCGGAAGCTGCCCCGCTCCTCGGGGATGGTGACGGCAAACAGCGCCTCGCGCTCCTCGCCCACTTCGGCGCGCTCGGCCACGAAGCGCAGCCGGTCGAAGTTCATGTTGGCGCCGCACAGGATGGCGGCATAGGTTTCGCCGCGGGTCTTGTGCTGGGCCACGTATTGCTTGATGGCTGCGACCGCGAGCGCCCCCGAGGGCTCGACGATGCTGCGCGTGTCCACGAACACGTCCTTGATCGCGGCGCACACCGCGTCTGTGTCCACGGTGATGTATCCGTCGACCAGATCGCGTGCGATGCGGAAGGTTTCCTCGCCGACCAGCTTGACCGCCGTGCCGTCGGCGAACAGACCCACGTCGGCCAAGGTAACGCGCTCGCCCCCTTCGACCGAGCGCAGCATCGCGTCCGAGTCGGTCGTCTGCACACCGATCACCTTGATTTCGGGGCGCACGGCCTTGATGTAGTTGGCCACGCCCGAAATGAGACCGCCGCCGCCGATCGCCACGAACACGGCATCGAGGTGGTCCGAGCCTAGGCTCTGGAGCTGGCGCAGGATCTCCATGGCGATCGTGCCCTGACCCGCGATCACGTCCGGGTCATCGAAAGGGTGCACGAAAGTGAGTCCCTGCTTCTTCTGCAGGGTAAGGGAGTGGGTATAGGCGTCGGAGTAGCTGTCGCCATACAGGACCACTTCACCACCAAAACCACGGACCGCGTCGACCTTGACCTGGGGCGTGGTGGTCGGCATCACGATCACCGCGCGCGCGCCGAGTTTGCGCGCGCCCAGCGCCACCCCCTGGGCATGGTTGCCCGCCGAGGCACAGATGACGCCCTTCTTCAACTGCTCTGGCGAGAGGTGCGCCATCTTGTTGTAGGCGCCCCGCAACTTGAAGCTGAACACGGGCTGCTGGTCTTCCCGCTTGAGCAGCACGGTGTTGTGCAGCCGCCGGCTCAGGTTGGTTGCCGGCTCCAGCGCGGATTCCACCGCGACGTCATACACCCGGGCATTCAGGATCTTTTTCAGGTAGTCCGCCGGCCCCATGGTGGTGGTCGACGAGGCTCTGGGGGTGTTGTTGTGTTGTTTGGGGCGGGCTGACGGCATGGTGTTCCTCGCCGCACATCATATCGGGGGCGAAAAAAAGCCCGGGCTGGCAGAACCAGACCGGGCTTGAATCCACCCGTGGAGGGTAGAGGAGACAACCGTAAATACAATGACGCCAGTATAACGCTCGCATGCTGCATTGCAACATCGTCAATCAGATTTCTATGATTTTTAGAGCGCTCACCCCAATACCTTTGGTTATTTAACGACAGGACACCTCATGGAATGCACCGTCACCTGGACCGGCGCCGCCGGTACCCGCTCCAGCATGGGCTTCGTGGCCGAGACCGGCAGTGGCCACGTGATCGCCATGGATGGCGCCCCTGATGAAGCGAAGCCGGACAACGGGGGCGCCAACCTGGCAGCCCGCCCGATGGAAACGGTGTTGGCCGGCACGGGCGGTTGCACCGCCTACGACGTGGTCCTGATCCTCAAAAGAGGGCGCCACGACGTGCGCGGTTGCAGCGTGAAGCTGGTGACCGAACGCGCGCCCGTCGATCCCAAGGTGTTCACCAAGATCCACATGCATTTCACGGTGACCGGGAAAGGCATTCCGTCCGTGGCGGTGGAGCGCGCCATTGCCATGAGCCACGACAAATACTGCTCGGCCAGCATCATGCTGGGCAAGACCGCAGAGATCACGACCAGCTTTGATCTGCTGGAGGCTTGAGCGTCGGCGCTTGCGCGCTGCTCAGATGCGGTGCGCCACCGTGGTCATGACCTTGGCCGCCATGCGCATCAGTCCTTTGACCGGAGCGGGAAGCTCCACCGCGCCAGCCTGCTGAGCCTCACGGGCGTGTCGGGCTTCGTCGTCCTTCATTTGCGCGACGATGGCTCTGGAGGCTTGATCCTTCGCGGGAAGGCGGTCCATGTGGCTCGCCAGGTGGGCTTCCACCTGGCGTTCGGTTTCGACCACGAAACCCAGGCTGACACCCGGTCCCACGCGTCCGGCGATCAAGCCCAGGCCAAAGGCCCCCGCATACCAGAGCGGGTTGAGCAGCGAGGGCCGGGCGCCCAGCTCGTCCAGGCGCGCCTGGGTCCACGCGAGGTGGTCAGTCTCTTCACGCCCTGCGGCTTCCAGTTGCTGGGCAAGTACCTCATTGGGAACGGCACCGGTAGCCCGGGGCCAGCGCGCCGCCAAGGCTTGCGCTGTGTACAGCGCCTGGGCACAGACCTCACCGACATGGTTCACCCGCATCAGGGCGCCAGAGAGCTGGCGCTCTTCCGGGCCGAGTTCCGCGTCCGATGCCCGTTCGGGCAAGGTCGGGCATTCGCGCGTGCCCCTCGGTGAAACGAACAGGGTCCTCAGGGCCGAATCGGCGGCGTTCAGCAAGGCATCGGTGGTATTGGGCATGGTGTGGATTGAAGGGATCGCCAGGGCACATGCTGCCATGGATTGCCCCTCAGTGATTTTGGCGATCGGCTGCGCGTGCTGGTTTCCTGGGCTGAACGCCGAGAGCCACGAATCATGATTTGCCGGCCTAACCATATGCGGGTATCTACTAACAACGTGGCACATGTGCAACGGATGCACCGTCATGAGGCGAGAAAAGCCCTCACCACCATGGCGCCATCGGAAACTTTCTGATGCAATTAGCGCAGCTTCCTGGATGGAGGTTGGCTCGGTGGCAAAGACCCCCGGCCCTTATTAACCCTTGGAGAACCCTTCAATGAAAAAGACCCTGATCGCTTTGGCCGCCGTGGCAGCCACCGGCGCCGCTTTCGCCCAGTCGACCGTGACCCTGTCGGGTACCGTTGACGTTGGCCTCGAGAAGCGTTTCTCTGGCGACGCCCTGCGCATGACCGCCAACCGCAACGGCACCAGCAACTGGACCCTGGCCGGCACCGAAGACCTCGGCGGCGGCCTGAAGGCTGTGTTCCAAGTGTCGACCTCGTTCAACAGCGACACCGGCACCGTGTCTTCCGTTGATGGCCTGGGCAACAACGGCATGTTCGTTGGCCTGACCGGCGGCTTCGGTACCCTGCGCGCTGGCCGTCCGGTCAACACGCTGTACGCCAACGTCCTGCTGGCCAACGGCACCAAGGGTGTTTCCGTGCATGACGCCAACACCGTGCTGGGTGGCAACGCCACGGCGACGGCCAAGACCTCGAATGCGTCGAGCTCGGTGTACGTGCCCAACGCGGTGCAGTACCACTCGCCCCGTTTCGGCGGCGTGCAAGTCCAGCTGGAATACGCACCTTCCGAGTCCACGGCTGCTGGCAACAAGGCTGGCAAGGCCATCGGTGTTCGCTACGACGGCGGTCCTCTGAGCGCCACGTTCGTGAACTACACGGGCGCCACGGCAGCTGCCACCACGCTCAAGGCCGTGAACCAGTTCGCGATCTCCTATGACTTCAGCGTCGTGAAGGTGCTCTTCACCATCCGCGACCAAGGCGGCCTGGCTTCCACGCAAGACAACTCCTACGCTCTGGGCCTGACGGCGCCCGTGGGCCCTGGCCTTGTCTACGCCTCGTTCAACAACAACGAGCAAGTGGGCGACGATGGCCGCACCATCATCGCTGGCTACAAGTACTTCCTGAGCAAGCGCACCCAGGCCTACGTGAACGTTGCACGCCGCAACGCCGCTTGGGTCCCGGCGACGGTGACGGCCGCTGGCGGCAATGGCGCCAAGTCCAGCACCGGCTTCGGCTTCGGTCTGCAACACAACTTCTGATCGTCTCGCTGGCTTCAAGCCAGCTTGTTCAGATGTTTGAAAGCCACCTGTCTTCGGACAGGTGGCTTTTTTTGTTTGTCTGGTTGACGGTCACCGAAGGCCGTCGTCCGTGTGTTGTTGCACTGAGGCAACAAAACGGACGGAATTTGAACCGTTTTTCAGGGCTTACCCTAGGGGCGAGGAGCTTTCCTCCTAACATGCACCAGTCAGTTTTCTAACTTTGTGGTGGTCCTCACCGCAATATTTTTAAGGAAGTAACCATGAAAAAATCATTGATCGCCCTGGCAGTTCTCGGCTCCGTGGCTGGTGTGGCCCAAGCCCAATCCAGCGTGACCATGTACGGTCTGGTGGATGTTTGGGCTGGCCGCGTCAAGACGGAAGTGCCTGGCGTGGGTTCCGTGTCCTCCACCCGTCTGGACTCCGCTGGTCTGGCCACCAGCCGCTGGGGCGTGCAGGGTTCGGAAGACCTGGGCGGCGGTTTGAAGGCCATCTTCAAGCTGGAGCAAGGCTTTGATGCTTCCAACGGCACGGCCGTTGCTGGCACCGCTTTCAACCGCCAATCGTGGGTTGGCCTGGAAGGCGGCTTCGGTACCGTCCAGTTCGGTAACGTGTGGTCGGCTTTTGACGATGTGTTCTACATCGGCAACTCCATCTTCGACGCAGTGTCCTTCTCGCCCGCATACGCTGTCATGAGCGTTGCTGCCTATAACGACAAGCCGCGCAACGCCCTGCGTTACACCTCGCCCAACTTCGGCGGCTTCAGCGCTGCTGTGTCGCACGGCCTGGACGAGAACGCTGCTGTCAAGCGCGACCAGACCGACTTCAACCTGCAGTACGCTGCTGGTCCTCTGACGGCTGCTTTCGCCTACCAGCTGCAAAACGACGCTGCTGGCGTTGGTCAAGACGCCAAGTTCACCTACTTCACCGCCGCCTACGACCTGGGCGTGGCCGTGCTGAAGGGCGGCGTTGGCCAGACCCGCAATGTGTTCGCCACGAAGACCAACGACTGGCAAATCGGCGCCGACTTCCCCCTGTCGTCCGCTCTGACCCTGTCGACCGGCTACGCCTCGTCCAAGGACAAGGATGGCACGGACACCAAGCGCACCGGCTACTCCGTGGGCGCCCTGTACGCGCTGTCCAAGCGCACCTCGACCTACGCCGCCTTCACCAAGGCCAAGGAAGAAGTCGCTGGCACGACCGCCGTCAAGGGCACCGTGTTCGGTGTTGGCCTGCAGCACAAGTTCTGATCCCCGTTCTTCGGAACACCGATCAGTCAAAAGCCACCCGGCATGCCGGGTGGCTTTTTTTATGGGCTTGGCGGGAGACTACTTTGTTGGGGCAGCAGACTTCTTGTCTGCTGGCGCAGCTGCGGTGGGTTTGAAGCTGTCCCCATTGACGGTCAGTCCCTCCGACGACAGCTTGGCGGCGCGTTTGTCACCAATGCCGGGTACCCTCTGAATCAGGTCGCCCCAGTTCTTGAAGGGGGAGGCCTTGCGCGCTTCCAGGATCTTGGCCGACGTGCTTGGGCCGATGCCTTTGATGCTGTCGAGGTCGGCCACGGTGGCGGTGTTGATGTCCACTGCAGCGAAACTGGCGGCGGCGAGAAGGGCCAGCAGACTGGTCAGAATTTTCTTGAACATGGATTCCTTTCCATTGAAACGTTGATGACGTGTCATGGACGGGGGCTTGCAAGCATGCGCTTCCCGATTCATGACCCGAAGCCAGCGATGGCTTCGGGTCATGAATTTATTTCCAAAGTTTGATTTTTCAAAGAAAAATCCAATTTTTATAATTCTTAGCAACTCTTTTATGCGTGTTTGCAACATGAAGGCGCCCGTTCGAGCGCCAAAAGGAAGTGGATTGGGTTTGCTGGCGTCCCTTGCTTGCGTCGGATGGTTTGCGTTGTTGCTGGCAGGGTGTGCGGGATCACCTGCGGTGTCGGACGACCTCGCTGAGGAGGGCCCACCTTCTCGACCTCAAAGAATGCCCCATGGGGCCAGCCCGGCGGTGCTGAAAGCCGCCCACCAGCTGTTTTCCACCCCGGCGACGGAGGTGCCATGGGAGCCGTTCTTCTTCCCTGGCAAGCGGTACCTGGCGTTCGAGCCGGTTCAGGTCGGGGGGCGCCCGGCACTGCAGGTGCGTGCGAAGAGTTCCGTCAGCATCCTGAGGCAGCGGTTCGTGCCTTCGCTGGAATCCGTGGGGCGTCTGTCGTTTTCGTGGCGGGTCGATGGTTTGCCCACGGATGCCGATCTGGCCGTGTCCAGTCAGGCGGACTCGGCGGTGCGGGTGGTCCTCGCCTTCGATGGTGATCGCACGCGCTGGACGCCCAGAAACCATCGCCTGTCGGAGATGAGTCGCTTGCTGACGGGCGAAGAGATGCCCTATGCCTCCTTGGTCTATGTCTGGAGCGCCAAGCACGCACCGGGCACCGTTGTGGTGAACCCGCGCACGGACCGCATCCGGAAGCTGGTGGTGGACAGCGATGTGGCCAACTTGGGGCAGTGGCGCGATCATGTGCGCGACGTGCGCGCCGATTTCCGCCTGGCCTTTGGCGAGGAGCCGGGGCCCTTGCGCCTCGTGGCGCTGATGACGGACACTGACAACACGGAGAGCCAGCTCACGGCGTGGTATGGCGCGCTGAGGCTGGAACGCGCCTCAGATTGACGCCAGGGCGTCTGTCCGTTCGGGTTACTCCGGTGCATTGGCCGGGAACGTTTGTTGCATAGTGGCGGGATGCCCACTTTATTTAGGTGTCAACAAATGAAGCTCCCACTTGCAGTCCTGTTCGCCGCGATGGCCGTTGGTGCCGGCGGTGCTCACGCCAAAACCTTCAAATGGACGAGCGCCAGTGACATTCCCACGTGGGACATCCATTCCCAGAACAACGCCCTGGCCAACGGCATCCATGCGTCGGTCTATGAGTCGCTGGTTTACTACAACAGCAAGACTTTCAAACCAGAGCCCGTTCTGGCGACGGCCTGGAAGCAGGTGACGCCCACGCAGTTGCGCATGAATCTGCGCACGGGGGTCAAGTTCCACGATGGTTCGACGTTCTCGGCGGATGACGCGGTGTTTTCGATCGAGCGAGCGATGACCAAGACATCGAATTTCGGCATCTATGCGCAAGGCATTGACCGGGTCGTGAAGGTGGACGCCAACACCATCGACATCTTCACGAAGGACCCCAACCCGGTGTTGCTCAACCAGCTCACCGAGTTGCGCATGATGAGCAAGGCCTGGGCGGAGAAGAACAACTCGACCATGCCCAAGGACATCAAGACGCAGGACGAGAACTTCGCCCATCGCAACGCCAATGGCACGGGCCCCTTCGTGCTGAAGGAGTGGCAGCCGGACCAGAAGTTGGTGGTCACGCGCAACCCGAACTGGTGGGGCAAGGCGGAAGGCAACGTGACCGAAGTGGTCTACACGCCTGTCAAAGCGGTGGCCACGCGCATGGCGGCGCTGCTGTCGGGTGAGGTGGATCTGGTGCTCGATCCCAGCCCGCAGGATCTGGCGCGCGTGCGTGGCGACCAGAACCTCAAGGTGATCGATGGCGTGGAAAACCGGACCATCTTCTTCGGCATGGACCAGTTTCGCGATGAACTGCCAGGCAGCAACATCAAGGGCAAGAACCCCTTGAAGGACCAGCGGGTCCGCAAGGCGCTGTACCAGGCCATCGACATGAACACGATCGCGCGTGTGAGCTTGCGTGGTCTGGGACAGCCCACTGGCGCCCTGGTGGCCCCACAGGTCAATGGTTGGACGGAGGCGGTTCACAAGCGGCATCCTTTCAACGTGGCGGCAGCCCAGAAGCTGCTGGCCGATGCGGGCTACAAGGATGGCTTTGAGGTCGACTTCGCCTGCCCCAACAACCGCTACATCAACGATGAGCAGATCTGCCAGGCCGTGACGTCGATGTGGGCGCGCATCGGTGTGAAAGCCAAGCTGCGCACCTTGCCGCTGGTGACCTATTTCCCGATGATCCAGCGCTACGAAGCCAGCATCTACATGCTGGGTTGGGGTGTGCCCACCTTTGACGCGCTCTACAGCCTGCAGTCCCTGGTGCGTTCGGTCGGGGCGGGTGGCGATGGCAACTACAACGTGGGCCGCTACAGCAACCCGCAGATGGACGCGCTGGTGGAGCGCACCAAAAAGGAAACGGATCTCAAGCTGCGCACGGAGCTCCTGACCAAGGCCTTGGCGCTGCAGAACGAGGACGTGGCCCACATTCCCCTGCACAACCAGATCATTCCCTGGGCCATGAAGAAGAATGTCGACGTGGTGCACCGGGCGGACAACCGCCTGGACTGGCGTCTCATCAAGGTAAACTGATTTCACAGCGTCAGTCGAGGGTCGCGCACCGCAGGGGGCGACCCTCTCTTTATTTTTCACACGATGTTCGCATTCATTCTTCGGCGACTGGCGCAAGCCGTGATCGTCATGGTCAGCGTGGCGTTCATCGCGTTCATGTTGTTTCAGTATGTAGGGGATCCCGTGGTGTTCCTGCTCGGGCAGGATGCCACCCCGGACCAGGTGCGCGAACTGCGCACCGAGCTCGGTCTGGACCGCCCCTTCTTCGTGCAGTTCTGGCATTTCCTCGCCAACGCGGTGCAAGGTGAATTCGGCCTGTCGTTGCGGCAGGGGGCCAAGGTCTCGCGCCTGATCGCCGAGCGTTTCCCTGCCACGCTGGAGCTGTCCATGGTGGCGGCGGTGCTTGCGCTGGTGGTAGGGATCCCGATGGGGGTGTATGCGGCGTTGCGGCGCGGTACGTTCATGAGCCAGGTGTTCATGACCGTGTCGCTGCTCGGTGTGTCCCTGCCCACGTTTCTGATCGGCATCCTGCTGATCCTGCTGTTCGCCGTCACATTGGGCTGGTTCCCCAGCTTCGGTCGGGGTGACGTGACGCAGCTGGGTTGGTGGAGCACCGGCCTGCTGACTCCGAAGGGCTGGCACCACATCACCCTGCCGGCCATCACGCTGGCGATCTTCCAGCTCACGCTGATCATGCGGCTGGTGCGCGCGGAAATGTTGGAGGTGCTGCGCACCGACTACATCAAGTTCGCGCGCGCCAGAGGCCTGACCAACCGCGCGGTGCATTTTGGACACGCGCTGAAAAACACGCTGGTGCCGGTGATGACCATCACCGGTCTGCAACTGGGGGGCTTGATCGCCTTCGCCATCATCACCGAGACGGTGTTCCAGTGGCCGGGCATGGGGCTGCTGTTCATCCAGGCCGTGACCTTCGCCGACATCCCGGTGATGGCCGCCTACCTGTGCCTCATCGCCTTGATCTTCGTGGTCATCAACCTGATCGTCGATCTGCTGTACTTCGCGGTCGACCCCCGCCTGCGCGTGGAGAAGGCGGGAGGCCACTGATGTCCACCCCATCCCGCATCAAGGCCCATGGCCGTGCGTTTTCCCATATCGCGGCCTTCCACCCCGAGCTCACGGCCCTGCGCCGTGATCTGCACGCCCATCCGGAAATCGGTTTCGAAGAGCACTACACCGCGCAGCGCGTGGTCGAGTCGCTCAAGGTGTGTGGCGTGGACGAGATCCACACCGGCATCGGCAAGACGGGGGTGGTGGCCGTGATCCGCGGCCGCCGCCACACCAGTGGCCGCATGGTCGGCCTGCGCGCCGACATGGACGCGCTGCCCATGACCGAGCACAACGACTTCGCCTGGAAGTCCATGCGCCCCGGCATGATGCACGGCTGCGGCCACGACGGCCACACCGCCATGCTGGTGGGTGCGGCGCGCTATCTCGCCGAAACGCGCCAGTTTGACGGCACGGCGGTGCTGATCTTCCAGCCCGGCGAAGAAGGTTTTGCGGGCGCCAAGGCCATGATCGAGGACGGCCTCTTCGACCGCTTCCCGGTGCAGTCCGTTTTCGGCATGCACAACTGGCCGCAGATGCGCCCTGGCATGGTGGGCGTGAACCCCGGCCCCATGATGGCCTCGGCCGATCGCATCACCATCGAAGTCACGGGCAAGGGAGGCCACGGCGCGCACCCCTACCAGACGGTGGATCCGGTGCTGGTGTCGGCCCACATCATCACGGCGGTGCAGAGCATCGTCTCGCGCAACGTGCGAGCCATCGACAGCGCGGTCATCAGCCTGTGCGCGATGCAGGCCGGCGATATGGGCGCGTTCAGCGTGATGCCGGGCAAGGCCACGCTGGTGGGCACGGTGCGCACCTTCAACCCCGAAGTGCAGGCCATGGTCGAGAAACGCCTGCAGGAGGTCTGCTCCGGCGTGGCGCTGGGCCTGGGTGCCACGGCGCACGTGAACTACGAGCGCATCTACCCGGCCACCATCAACACGCGGGACGAAGCCCGTTTCGCGGCCGATGTGGCGCAGAAGCTGGTCGGCCACGATCACGTGGACCGCAACATGGACCCGAGCATGGGGGCCGAGGACTTCTCGTTCATGCTGCAGGTCAAGCCCGGGGCCTACCTGCGCCTGGGCCAAGGCGCTGAAAACGGCCTTGGCAGCTGTTTCCTGCACAACAGCCGCTACGACTTCAACGACGAGGTTCTGCCGCTCGGAGCGGCCCTGCACGCCAGCCTGGTGGAACACGCCATGCCATGGGTCGATGAGGCTCACGCGTCGAGCAAAACCCCTTCCACAACCACAAACGCATCAAGGAGCGAAGCATGATTTTCCGGAAAACGCTGGCGGCCACACTGGTCACAACCGCCATGCTTACCCTGGGGGTTGCCTCGGCGCAGACCATCCGCATCGGCAACCAGGGCGATGCCCTGTCCATGGACCCGCATTCGCTCAACGAGTCCTTGCAGCTCAGCGTGACGAACAACGTCTACGAACCCCTGGTGGGCCGTGACCAGAACCTGAAGTTGGTGCCCGGGCTGGCAACGAGCTGGAAACAGACCTCGCCCAGCGTCTGGCGTTTCGAGTTGCGCAAGGGCGTGAAATTCCACGACGGCGCACCCTTCACGGCCGATGACGTGTTGTTCACCTTCGCGCGCGCTTCGGGCGAAGGCTCGGACATGAAGAGCTACACCAACGATGTGAAGGAGGTCCGCAAGGTCAACGACTTCACGGTCGACATCGAGACCAAGGGACCGTTCCCTATCCTGCCCGATGTGCTGTCGCTGCTGTTCATCATGAACAAGAAGTGGGCCGAGGACAACCAGGCCACCCGGCCGGTGGACCGTCGCAAGGGTGTCGAGAATGCGGCCTCGTTCCGCGCCAACGGCACAGGCCCGTTCCGCCTGCGCGAGCGTCAGCCCAACGTCAAGACCAGCTTCGTGCGCAACGGCAGCTACTGGGGCAAGATCGAAGGCAACGTGGTCAACGTGGAGTACACGCCGATCGGCAACGATTCCACCCGCGTGGCCGCGCTGCTCTCGGGTCAGGTGGATGTGATCGAACCGGTGCCGCTGCAGGACGTGGCGCGCATCAACGCCAGTGGCAAGAGCAAGGTGATGCAGGGCCCCGAGCTGCGCACCATCTTTCTGGGCATGGACCAGAAGCGCGACGAGCTGCTGTACTCCAACGTCAAAGGCAAGAATCCCTTCAAGGACAAGCGTGTGCGCCAGGCCTTCTACCAGGCCATCGACATCAACGGCATCCAGCGCACCGTGATGCGCGGCGCCTCCAAGCCCATGGCGCTGATGGTGGGGCCCGGCATCAACGGGTTCGACAACGCCATGAACAACCGCCTGCCGTACGACCCGGACGCGGCCAAGAAGCTGCTGGCCGATGCGGGTTACCCCAATGGCTTTGAAGTGGCCTTGAACTGCCCCAACGATCGCTATGTGAACGACGGGGCGATCTGCCAGGCGGTGGCCGCCAACCTCGCGCGCGTGGGCGTGAAGATCAACCTGCAGGCCGAAACCAAGGGCACCTACTTCCCCAAGATCCTGCGCCGCGACACCAGCTTCTACATGCTGGGCTGGACCCCGGGCACCTACGACGCGCACAACGCGCTGAACGCCCTGATGCGCTGCGTGGACGACAAGGGCAGCGGCCAGTTCAACCTGGGTGCCTATTGCAACCCGAAGGTGGATGAGCTGACGGTGCAGATCCAGTCGGAAACCGACAAGGCCAAGCGCGATGCCCTGATCAAGGAGGCCTTCAAGCTGCACTCGGACGACATCGGCCACCTGCCGCTGCACCAACAGGCCTTGGCCTGGGGCGTGGCCAACAACGTGGAGCTGATCCAGCTGGCCGACAACTTCATGCCGTTCCGTTTCATGTCGGTGAAACCGGCGAAATAAGCCGGCCCTCGCCACCACGAGGCCCCGGCCTTGTGGTGGCGTCGCACCCAACCAGGTTCCCCACGTGATCAGCCTCATCAAAAGAGGGCTCGACAGCGATGTCGGCCACAGCTTCCGCACCTCGCCGACCGCCATCGTCGCGGCGGTGATCGCCTTCATCTGCGTGTTCTGCGCGGTCTTCGCGCCGTGGGTGGCTCCGCACAACCCTTTTGACCTCGCAACGCTCGAACTCATGAATGCCCGGCTGCCGCCAGCCTGGCACCCCGATGGATCAAGCACCTTCCTGCTCGGGACGGACGACCAGGGCCGCGACATCCTCTCGGCATTGATGTACGGCGCGCGCATCTCGCTCGCGGTGGGCCTGGCCTCGGTGCTTCTATCGGTGGTGATCGGTGTCACCTTCGGCCTGCTGGCCGGCTTCCTCGGCGGTTGGGTGGACGGTTTCCTCATGCGCCTGTGCGACGTGATGCTGTCCTTCCCGCCGATCCTCATCGCCTTGCTGATCGCCGGCGTGGGCCGCGCCTTGTTTCCGAACGCGCACGAGACGCTGGCCTTTGGTGTGCTGATCATCTCGATCACGCTCACCGGCTGGGTGCAGTACGCGCGCACGGTGAGGGGTTCCACGCTGGTGGAGCGCAACAAGGAGTACGTGCAGGCCGCGCGCGTGACCGGCGTGGCGCCGCTGCACATCATGCGCAGCCATGTGCTGCCCAACGTCATGGGCCCGGTGCTGGTGCTGGCCACCATCCAGGTGGCCACGGCCATCATCACCGAGGCCACGCTGTCTTTCCTGGGTGTGGGCGCTCCGCCGACCTCACCGTCGCTGGGCACGCTGATCCGCGTGGGCAACGACTACCTGTTCTCCGGCGAATGGTGGATCACCATTTTTCCGGGCGCCATGCTGGTGCTGATCGCACTCAGCGTGAACCTGCTGGGCGACTGGCTGCGCGACGCACTCAACCCCCGCCTGCGCTGAGACCAAGATGAGCCTTCTCCAAGTCAAGAACCTGATCGTCGAATTCCCCGGCCGCCGCGGCACATTGCGCGCGCTGGACGACGTTTCCTTTGACATCGCCCCGGGCGAGATCCTCGGCGTGGTGGGCGAGTCCGGCGCGGGCAAGTCGCTGACAGGCGCCTCCATCATCGGCCTGCTGGAACCACCGGGCCGTGTCGCCTCGGGCGAGATCCTGCTGCATGGCCGCCGCATCGACAACCTGCCGCACGACCAGATGCGCAAGGTGCGGGGCCGCCAGATCGGCGCGATCTTCCAGGACCCGTTGACCTCGCTCAACCCCCTGTATTCCGTGGGCCGCCAGCTCATCGAGACCATCACCACCCACCTGCCGGTGAGCCAGGCCGAGGCGCGCAGGCGTGCGATCGACCTGCTCAAGGACACCGGCATTCCGGCCGCCGAGCAGCGCATTGACCACTTCCCGCATCAGTTCTCCGGTGGCATGCGCCAGCGCGTCGTGATCGCGTTGGCACTCGCGGCCGAGCCGCAACTCATCGTGGCCGACGAGCCCACCACCGCGCTCGATGTCTCGATCCAGGCGCAGATCATCACGCTGCTCAAGACCATCTGCAAACAGCGTGGGGCGGCGGTGATGCTGATCACGCACGACATGGGCGTGATCGCCGAGACCTGCGACCGCGTGGCCGTGATGTACGCCGGACGCGTCGCCGAGATTGGCCCGGTGCACGAGGTCATCAACCACCCGGCGCACCCTTACACCGCCGGTCTGATGGCTTGCATTCCCGACATGAGCCAGGACCGCGAGCGCCTGCACCAGATCGACGGCGCGATGCCGCGGCTCAACGCCATTCCCTCCGGTTGTGCCTACAACCCGCGATGCGAGAAGGTGTTCGACCGCTGCCACGTCGACCGGCCCGATCTGCTGCCGGCCGGGGCCACCCGGGCGGCCTGCTGGCTGCACGCGCAAGCAGGAGCCCTGGCATGAGCGCCGACATGATCGAAAAGGCGGTGTTGGCCGCACAAAGCCGCGGTGCTCCAAGCAGCGCTGCGGCACCTGCCGCCGCCCCCCAGGCGCCGCTGGTGCGCGCCACCGACCTGGCCAAGACCTTCGACGTGTCTGCGCCCTGGCTCAACCGCGTGATCGAGCGCCAGCCGCGCCAGATGTTGCGCGCGGTGGACGGTGTGTCTTTCGACATTCCACGGGGCCAGACGCTGGCCCTGGTGGGCGAGTCGGGCTGCGGCAAGAGCACGGTGGCGCGCCTGCTGGTGGGTCTGTATGAACCGACTCGGGGTGGCTTCGAGTTCGATGGCCAGGACGCTCACGCTGCGTTCAAGACGCCAGAAGGCCGCAAGCTGCGCCGCCGGATCCAGATGATTTTCCAGGACCCGTATGCGAGCCTGAACCCGCGCTGGCGCGTGGAGGACATCATTGCCGAGCCGCTGCGTGAGCACGAGATCGAGACCGAGCCGGTGGCGTTGCGCGCGCGGGTGGATGAGTTGCTGAAGTCGGTGGGTTTGTCGCCGCTGGATCGCGTGAAGTACCCGCACCAGTTCTCGGGCGGGCAGCGCCAGCGCATTTCCATCGCGCGGGCCCTGGCCACGCAGCCGGAGTTTCTGGTGTGCGATGAGCCCACGTCGGCGCTGGACGTGAGCGTGCAGGCGCAGGTGCTCAACATCATGAAGGACCTGCAGCGCGAGCGCGGGCTGACCTACCTGTTCATCAGCCACAACTTGGCGGTGGTGCGCCACGTGAGCGATCAGGTGGGGGTGATGTACCTGGGTCGGCTGGTGGAATTGGCGCCCAAGCACACGCTGTTCGACCGGCCGCGCCATCCCTACACGCGCATGCTGCTCGATGCGATCCCGAAGATGCACGACACCGGCAAGGCGCGGACACCGGTGTCGGGCGAGGTGCCCAACCCGCTGAACCCGCCCAGCGGGTGTGCTTTCAACCCGCGGTGTCCGCATGCCAACGACCGCTGCCGCAGCGAGCGTCCTCAGTTGCTGGAGCTTGGCGGTATTCGCATCGCCTGCCATGCGGTGGAAGAAGGCCGGATTTAGTTTCGCGCCAAGGTGTGGGCGTTGGCGCGGACGGTGGGCGCTCCCCTCCGCGAATGTCCCCCGGCGGCTGGGGCCGCCTCCTCCTTGACTTCGCTGCGGGGAGCACTCACCGTCCTGAGGTGGTGTGTCCGGAGCAAGCTCTGGTCCAGAGATGCCGTGGAACCGGCTTTGCCGGGCCACAGGCATCGTCCCCTCACCGGGGGGAAGCCGCGTCAGCGGCGCAGGGGGGCACGTGACCCTGCGCAACGCGCACGGTCACGTGTACCTCTTGCTCCGGAGGTTGTTCTTCATTTCCTTGAGCAGGGGTTGGAGCTTGTTGCCGCCGATGCGCAGGGCCAGGCAGGTGGCGACAATGTCGATCACCATCAGGTGCATCAGGCGCGAGGTCATCGGGCTGTAGCGGTCGTAGCCTTCCGGGTGGTCGGCCGAGAGGTGGATGTGGCCGCTCTGCGCCAGCGGTGAACCGCTGGTGGTGATGACGATCACCGTCGCGCCGTGCTTGCGCGCGATGTCGGCTGCATCCATCAGGTCGCGCGTGCGGCCGGAGTTGGAGATGATGACCACGCAATCGCCCGGCCCGAGCAGCGAGGCGCTCATCACCTGCATATGGCCGTCGCTGTAGGCAATGGCATTGATGCCCAGGCGGAAGAACTTGTGTTGCGCGTCCTGCGCGACGATGCCCGAGTTGCCCGCGCCGTAGAACTCGATGCGCCCCCGGTTCTTGTAGGTGGCCACCAGGGCGTCCACCGCCTTTTCGATCGCGTGGCTGGAGGCGTCGTTGCGGTATTTCAGGAAGGCCGCCACGGTGTTGTCGATCACCTTGACCAGCACGTCACTCGTCTTGTCGTCCACGTCCACGCTGCGGTGGATGAACGGCACGCCCTCACTCACCGTGCCGGCAAGCTTGAGCTTGAAGTCCGACAGGCCGTCGTATCCCATGCTGCGGCAGAAGCGCACCACCGTGGGCTTGCTCACGTGCGCGCGCTCGGCGAGTTCGGTCACCGGCAGGCTGGCAAAGGTGCGCGGGTCCAACAGCACGAGCTTGGCCACACGTTGCTCGGCAGGCGCCAGCGAGGGCAGGGAGGCTTTGATCCGGTCGAGCATGGTGGTTTTAGTTACATGGATGACAGATGGCGTGAAATTTTATTACACCCGCTGGTCGATAATCCGGCCATGAACCAACTCGATGCCCTCAAGCAATTCACCACGGTTGTGGCCGACACCGGTGACTTCAACCAGATCGCGGCCTACGCGCCGCAGGACGCCACGACGAACCCGTCGCTCATCCTGAAGGCGGTCCAGAAGCCCGAGTACGCCCATCTGCTCAAGGACGCTGTCGCGAAGCACGGCGCCCAGGGGTTGGATGAGGTGATGAATCGCTTGCTGGTGGCATTTGGTGGCGAGATCCTGCGCCTGATCCCGGGCCGGGTTTCGACCGAGGTGGATGCCCGGCTGAGCTTCGACACCGAGGCCACCGTGACCCGCGCGCGCCGCATCATCGAGCTCTACCAGGGTGCCGGCGTGCATGTGGACCGTGTGCTGATCAAGATCGCCTCCACCTGGGAAGGCATTCAGGCCGCTGCGCGGTTGGAGCGCGAAGGCATTCACACCAACCTGACCCTTCTGTTCTCGTTCGCCCAGGCGGTGGCCTGTGGCCAGGCCAAGGTGCAGCTGATCTCGCCCTTCGTGGGCCGCATCTACGACTGGTACAAGAAAAGCGCGGGCACCGGCTGGGACGAGGCTGCGATGGCCGGTGCCAACGACCCGGGCGTGCGTTCCGTGCGCAGCATCTACGAGTTCTACAAGAAGCACGGCGTTGCCACCGAGGTGATGGGCGCGAGCTTCCGCAACGTGGGCCAGATCACGGCGCTGGCCGGTTGCGACCTGCTGACCATCAGCCCCGAGCTGCTGGCCCAGCTGGCCGCCAGCGATGCGCCCTTGAGCCGGGCACTGGATGCCAACGCCGCCAAGTCGTTGGACATTCCCTTCGTGACCCACGACGAAGCCAGCTTCCGCTTCGCCCTGAATGAGGATGCGATGGCGACCGAGAAACTGGCCGAGGGCATCCGGGCGTTCGTGGCGGACACGATCAAGCTCGAAGCCTTGATGAAGTAGCTCGAGCCGAGCGCAAAAACAAAAAGCCCCGCGATTTCTCGCGAGCCGTTCAATTAAAGTGTTGACGTCTATTTAGCGATTGCGCCCATCGACAAATGGGGCTCTAGATGGGCGTAGCCGGCCCACGAAGGTGCTGCTTGGCTACGTAATTGACTGGTTCAAGTCCCTCCTGCTTCGGCAGCGAGGGACTTATTTTTTCACCGGTGTTTTTGTGGTGAAACTACCACTCTTTTCGCGTAAGGTGCACACGAATAGTGCGTGCGTGCAAGTGCTGGCACAGTGAATGCTCAGGGTGTTCGAGCCACAATCCCTGCAAAGCCGGAGCGCAGAAGAGCTGCGTGATCTGACCACGCGCCTCATGAACCAGCTGCACATTCGAGCAAGCATGCGCGAGCCGCCGCGCTTGGTGGGTCTTGACGGATAGGGCCGAGTTCTGTAGTCACAGCCAGCACCTACCCGGTGGGATTCGCTCGGAGCCAGTTTGGACGCCTGAGTCTCCGCTCCTGCGCATTCATATTTCACGGCTTGCCGGATTCAAGCAGCTCATTGGGCCTGCAAAGTCCCCGTGGCGAGCAAGCTGAACACCACCAAACCCAGCGCCACGCGGTAGACCACGAAGGGCATGTAGCTTCTGGTGGAGACAACTTTCAAGAACCATACGATGACACCATAGCCGACGAAAAAAGCTATCAGTGTTGCCAGTGCAGTGGGACCAGGCGCGATCGGGCTTCCCACCTCCCAACTTCTTCGAAGTTGATACAGGCCAGCAGCCAACACAGCAGGCATCGCCAAGAGGAACGAGTACCGAGCCGCTGCTTCTCTCGTGTATCCCATCAACAACCCCGCTGTGATCGTCCCACCGGAGCGTGAGACTCCTGGAATCAAGGCGAGAGCCTGAGCAAAGCCGAAAAACAGCCCGTGACGCCAGCTCAAATCTCGCAGGGTGAGCCTTTGCTCTGCACGTTTGTCTGCCCATGCCAAGATTAGCGCGAATCCGATCAGCATCGCAGCCGTGATGGCGAGATGCCTAAGCGAGGTCTCGATTGCATCCTTGAAGACCAGACCCAACACCGCGATAGGGACTGTGCCAGCGATGATCAGCCAACCCATAAGGGCATCAGGATCGCTTCGCAAAGCCGGATAGATAAACGAACCAAGCCAGCGCTTCAAAATACGCCAAAGGTCCTTTCGGAAATACACAAACACGGCAGCTTCTGTACCCAGCTGAGTGATCGCGGTGAAGGCTGCGCCTGGATCAACTCCGGACGGGAGAAGTGGCCCAATGATGCGCAAGTGTGCGCTCGAAGACACCGGCAGGAACTCTGTGAGTCCCTGCACCAATCCAAGAAATGCGGCTTCCAGCCAAGGCAATAGTGAATTCATCGAGATGACCAACGTCGCATGAAGTCCGCTACAGATTTGCGTAGAAAGCAGGGGTTCGGCCACTCCCTGATCGAAGCCTCTCCTTTCCCTTGCTGCGGACTTGGTGTGAAGAAAAATGAACCCATGTAGTAGAACATTCCCCAGCATCCCTCCCGGTTCAGACCGTGCACGGCTGGCTATCCCTAGGCGCCGTCAATCCATGTCAATGTCACAGCACTCAGAAAGAAAGCATGTCCAAACCCCAAGAGCAGAAACCCAATACATACTTTGTCGAAGTGTCAGGATCAGGCCTCCCAGAAGTCGACGGCCTGTTCGTCCCGTCGACTGCGCCTCCTGCCACGTCCGAGTCCAACGTGGTATCGAGCCCTGGGTACTGGAACGGGAAGATGGCCTGGGACCGTGCCGACGGGCGAGGTGCTCGAAGCCCGTCCCTCTCGTACTCAATCACTTACAGATCGTGGCGTATTTCCCGTCTTGATGGCCATCTCGCTTACCACGTCACGAGCGATGAGGACATGCCACCCACAGATCGGGACTGGGAGACCTACAAAATGGGCGTCGCTCCGGCCCCCAGAGTCGTGTTGCACCAAAGTGATCCTCGGCTGCCAGCTTCAGACCCCAAGGTGGTCTTTGTACTCGGCGGGCCGGGTGCGGGCAAGGGAACGATGTGTGATCTGGCCGCGATCCGGCTGGGTTGGACACATCTGTCCGCAGGTGCGCTGCTCCGCCAGGAAAGGGAGGGCGGAGGTCCAAACGCGGCGCTGATTGAAGGCATCGTGACCGCGGGCAAGTTGGTACCAGACGAGATCACCGTGGGCTTGCTGAAGACTGCCATGAGCAACGCCGCGCAGACGATGGGAAGCAACCGTTTCCTGGTGGATGGCTTCCCCCGTTCCCTGTCCAACCTGGAAGCGTGGAAGAAGATTTTCGGCCAGCACGCCGAGCTTCCCGGGATGGTGTACTTTGAGTGCCCGTATTCTGTGCTCGAACAGCGCATCTTGCGCCGCGCCAAGTACACAGAGCGGCTCGATGACAACGTGGAGAGCATGAAGGTGCGGTTCGAGACGTTCAAGGCAGAGACGTTGCCTATCGTGCAGTTTTTCAGAAGCAAGGGGCGATGCGCAGACATCGACACGAGCCAGGACCGTGAGACGGTTTACAGGCTGTTCAGTGAGCATCTCGCTGTTCCCGCTGCTGGCCCACTTGCAGAACCGAGCTTGGCTGAAGGCGCGTCGTCCTCAAGCAATTGAGAAATTGAGAAATCGCGTCAAGTGTGTGGGCAGGGGGTGACGGATTTCTCTGCAGGTTTTAGAATGTCACCAGACCGATGTAGCAACACACACCATCAGCCGTCCTTGACGGCACTTGCCTCTCGCGCTGAGCTTCGCTCAGCCCAGGCTTGCACCTGATGTGACACGCGCGGCCTCCGCGAATGCTTTGAGGCCCAACGACCGGACCCCGGTCGACGTTTCCCCACAGTGGCCGCTTGGCTTGCGTTCTCATCGCGGGCCCTCAAACTTTCCAACGGAAAGCGGTCCTGCATGCGTGTCCACTCCTCGTACCTTCTCGGTACCCAAACAATCCACATTGAATCTCCAGAATTGCCAAGTGACTTGACCAGTGCAGTCAAGCTCACAATGGGCAAGACGTGTGTGCTGACTTCGGTTGCCCTGGAACCGGTGGGCTTGAAAAACGCCGACTCCACTCGCTTGGCGGTCGACTTTGCCAATGCGTCGAGCAACCGCACAAGTGGAGGGTTGCACCGGGAGGCCTCCGCGAAAAAAGCCAGCGACGAGATAGGTGACTTGATCCGGCTGTTGGTTGATGCCTTGACCCCAGAAGATGTCTCGCCAAGGTTGCGCATCATGGTCCGGGTGCTAACCGCCGACTCCGACCCCGCCGTCGAGGTGGCGGTCTTGCAGGGCGTGGGCGCGGCTATGCACTTGTTGAAAGAGCTGCGCGTTCCGCTGGCCGTCGCCATACGTGCCGCAGTCATGGACTCCCACCTGATTTTGATGCCGAGCGAGACACAGCGCTCGACGAGTGATCTTGACTTTCTCGCGGTTGTTGCCCGCAAGGGCGTGCTCCTCCTAAGGGCGCACGCGCGAGACGTGCCTCACCCAGTGCTCATTGGCGCCATAGACCAGCTGCAGGAGAGCCTGTTGCCGGTGTACCAGGCGGTCGAAGCAATGGGGGGCGACTTGGCCTCTATGGAGTCGAGTGCGCAGCAGATCTGTTTGGTGTCCGACGAGGTTGGTCAGGTTGCAGCTAGCGTCGAGAAGGCGATTCAGGCTGCCAGCCGGTTCAGTGTGGTTTCTGCTCGCCGGATGGCATTGCGCGCGATTTCAACCCGATGCGCCAGTCGGCTCAAGACTGCGGGTCATCGATTTGAGTCGGGTCAGGTTGATCTCGCCCTGCAGAGAATGGAACGCACGTTCATGCGACAACGTCTGTTGGCGGGTCTAGGCCGCTTTGACGGTCGATCCGCTGGCGACCCTGGTCAGATGACGTTGAACCTCATACCCCAGGTCAATGGCCGGAGCTCTGTGATGATTCACAGCGGGCGATCACAGACGTGCATCTCCGCCGCAGCCGGCCTGTCGATGGGCCATTTCAATGGCCTCGGTTCCAGTGAAGCTTTGCTCACAGATGTGTTCCTCAAGTTTGCTCCGTCGGACACTGCGCGGGTTGAGGTGCCATTGGCTTTGGGCACCGAGCATGGGATGGCAGACCACAAACGTGATTTCTTCCCGTTTGTCTCCATGGCGCTTGCACCCGTGATGCATTCGCGCGCGCGCCTGGCCGCATACACCACACCCGCACTGGGCGAAGGTATTCAAACACCCAGCTCCGCCATGACCGGCGTGGGGGGTGGATGTCTGGCCATGCTCAGCGCAGGTACCCCTATCAAGGCTTGGGTGGCTGGCGCCGATCTGGGGCTGCTGGTGCATGGAGATCAATGCCTCGTGCTGGCCGATCCACTGCCTGGCGAGGACTCGTTGCTGGACGCTCATCTGAAGCTGGCTGGTACCTGCCACGGACTGACCGCAGTTCAGTTGATGGCGAACACGCCTGGAATCTCACTGGGTCAGCTGGAAACAGCGCTGTTACAAGGCGTGGACCTGTGCCGCTCACGTCTGACGGAGATGCGTGCAGCGTTGGTCGATCTGCCGAATACGACCGAGCCGACAACGCCTTGGAGCCAGACGATGCACATCGATCCTGCGCTCAACCATGAGGTCATGGTTCGACGTCGCGACGCGGTTGCCGAGCTGTGCGAAGCCATCGGCACCTGCATCCGGGTTGACGAACATGGTTTGGTGACGATCTCGGCTCCCAGCGCCCAACTGCTGGAGATGGCTTGCAAGCAGTTCAAGACGATTGCAGGCGACGCATTGAAGAATGGCGCGACTGTTCGAGCCGTGGTGGTTGAGGTGATCGAATTTTTTGGCGTCCGGCTTTCGACAGAGGACGGCAAAGTTGCATTGCTTCACTCCTCGCGAATGACACCGAGCACCCTGAGACAGGGCTTGGATGTGGGCGACACGATCAGGGTCAGGTTGTTGGGGCAGGACGTTCTGGGTTGCTACAGGGCGGAGATGCCCCTGGACTCAGAGCCAGCACCGGGCGGTGCATCGGCTTCGTTCTGAGGGCTCCCGATGACCAGCCCATCACACACCGAATCCGTGACGCAGACCCGGCGCCGCCGAACGTTTGCAATCATTTCCCACCCCGACGCAGGAAAAACAACGCTGACGGAAAAACTGCTTCTGTACGCAGGGGCCATTCACATCGCTGGCAGCGTAAAGGGCAGAAAGGCGACCCGCCACGCCACTTCAGACTGGATGGAGATCGAGAAGCAGCGAGGGATCTCCGTGGCCAGTTCGGTCATGCAGATGGAATACCGCGGATGCGTCATCAACCTGCTCGACACCCCCGGGCACCAGGACTTCAGTGAAGACACCTACCGCGTGCTCACCGCTGTGGACGCGGCATTGATGGTGATCGATGCGGCCAACGGCGTGGAGGCCCAGACGCTGAGGCTGCTGGAAGTGTGCCGTGCGCACAAGACGCCCTTGATCACCTTCGTCAACAAGCTGGACCGTGAGGTTCGTGAACCCCTAGACCTCATCGACGAAATCGAGCGTGTGCTCGCCATACCGACGGTTCCCATGTCGTGGCCTGTCGGTATGGGAAAAACGTTCCGTGGGGTGTTCGACATCCCCGGTCAACGGATGCGGGTCTTTCGCGCTGGGGAGGACAGAGCCCGCGATGCGGATGAGTGTCTTGAGGGGCTGGACAACCCGGTGGCCGCAGAAAGATTTGGCGATGAGTTTCGACAAGCTCGAACCGACATCGACCTGGTCCAAACGGCGGGTGCACAGTTTGACCGCGAGATTTTTCTGCTCGGCAAACAAACCCCCGTGTTCTTTGGCTCGGCCATCAACAACTTCGGCGTGCGGGAGGTGCTTGACGCCTTGGTGGACCTTGCCCCACCGCCTGGGCCTCGGCAAGCACTGCAGCGTTGGGTCGAGCCCGATGAGCCCGCCTTCACCGGTGTCGTTTTCAAAATCCAGGCCAACATGGACCCGGCGCACCGCGACCGCATTGCATTCGTGCGTGTGTGTTCGGGGCACTTTGCCCGGGGCATGCGCTTGAAGGTGTGCCGCAACGGCAAGGAGTTCAGAGCGTCCAACGTGGTGTCGTTTCTTTCTCAGCGCCGTGAGCAACTCGAAGAGGCGTGGGCGGGCGACATCATCGGCTTGCCCAACCACGGTCAGTTGCAACTGGGCGATACCCTGACCGAGGGGGAAATGCTGCAGTTCACAGGCTTGCCGTTCTTTGCGCCCGAGTTGTTCCGCACGGTGGAGTTGGCGGACCCCATGCGTGCCAAGCAGCTTCGAGAGGCGTTGAAGCAGTTGGGCGAAGAAGGAGCGATACAGGTGTTTCGCCAAGCCAACGGTAGCGGCACCCTGTTGGGTGCCATAGGAACGCTGCAGTTTGAGGTGGTTGAGCACAGGCTTGAGCACGAATACGGCGTGCGCGCGCGCATTGCACCCGCGTCGTACCAGTCCGCGCGTTGGGTGAGTTCCAACGACCCGCTACAGCTGCGTCGCTTCCTCGATGTGAACGCCCACCGGATCGTTTACGACGCAGTGGATGCCCCGGCATTCCTGGCCACCTACCGCGCCGAGCTTCAGGTGGCTCAGGAGCAGTGGCGCGACATCGTGTTTCACCCCATGCGCGAGCACGCGGGGCTGGTCGCACAGCCGCGCATTGTTTGACGCTCTCTCCTGAACTCTCACACGAAAGGAATGAACATGGATCACGCTTCCCCGGAACAGATGGACATCGAGGCCGTTCGCACAAGGCTGGTGCAGCAGCTCAAACAGGTTGAGCGCGATGTACCGGCCATTGACATGCCCGCCACCATTGAGCGCACGCGCATTCGCCGTCGGCGAGCTCAGGCAGCGCTGGACCGCCTGGATGCAGGCATCTACGGCCTGTGCTGCCAATGCAATCTGAGCGTTGAGCCCGAGGTTCTGCATTTCGATCCCTCAGCGCCTTTCTGCAACGACTGCCAGTCCGAGGTGGATCTGCGCCGCCGCAATGCATGAACCCAAATCGTCCTATTGAAAGGATCTCGCAATGAATTTGAACATGGAGACTCAGACACCCGACTTGCGCTTTGAGCTGCTGCGGGGCGTCGATGTGCTGGCTGCGGCCGTCAAGGCCACCCTGGGGCCTGCAGGGTGCCATGTGGTGCTGGAGCGCGCGGACGATCCACCGCGTATCACCAAGGATGGCGTGAGCGTGGCCAGGACAATTCAGTTGAAGAATCGATTTGAGGACCTCGCAGTCCAATTGGTCAAACAAGCCGCGCAGCGCACCGCCGACGAAGTTGGCGACGGAACCAGCACGACCACGGTGCTTGCCCACGCCTTGCTGCGCGAGGGCATCAAGCACCTGGCCGTGGGGGTTGACCCAACGCAGCTCAAGCACGGCATGGAGCAGGCTGCCACAGCCGCGCTGGCTGATCTGCGCAAGCATTCCGTGGCTTGTTGCGGACCTGACATGTTGAAGCAGGTGGCCACCCTGGCGGCCAATGGCGACAGCCATGTCGGACGGCTCGTGGCCGATGCGTTGCATCGTGTGGGCACAGAAGGCGTGGTGCACATCGAGCCAGGCCGTGGGTTGCGCAGCGAACTCCATCTCGTGGACGGATTGCAATGGGAAACAGGTCCTGTATCGATGCGATTTGCAACCGACCAGGTACGACAGCGGGTGAGGCTTGAAAAGCCGTGGGTGCTGGTCGCCTTCGGGACGATCGAAGTTTGCGTCGATCTGGTGGATCTGCTGGAGCGCTTGGCCAAAAATGGAGGGGCGTTGGTGATTGCCGCCGAAGATTTCTCTGAGGGTGCCTTGCAACTCCTGTGTGCCAACGCTGGTCACGCATCACTCAAGCTGGTGGCCATCAAGGCTCCTTGGATGGGGGAACGCCGACGAGAGGGCTTGGTTGATCTGGCCTTGGCCACAGGAACGCAGCCTCTGAATCCGCTCACGGGTCACACGCTGAAAAAGCTGGCCTTGTCCGAGCTGGGAACGGCTCTGGCATTCGAGGCCTCCGAGCGGCATTCGGTGTTTCTGGGTGGCGGGGGAAAGTCTGTCGATCTCCATCGCCACATCGAATCGCTTCGCAACATGGCCCTCGCGGCGGACAGCGAGGTGGATCGTGCCCAGGCGCGAGAGCGCCGTGACATGTTGGCCACAGCTGTGGCATCGATAAGGGTGGGAGCTGTCACCGAGCTTGAATACCAGGAAATCTCGGACCGCCTGGATGACGCCTTGCATTCGGCACGAGCGGCCAGCCGGGAGGGACTCGTGCCGGGCGGAGGCGTTGCCTACCTGCGCGCACGAGCAGCCGCGTCCTCGGTGCCGACGGACAGTGAAGACGTCGCCGCCGGTGTCGCCGTGCTGGTCAAGGCACTGTCCGAGCCCTTTCTGCAAATCGTCGGGAATGCCGGCATGGAGGCCTTGCCAGAGCTCAGTCTCATTGAAGGACTTCCAGTTGCGCATGGTCTGGATGTGGTCCACCGGCGCTACGGTGACATGCTCGAACTCGGCATCATGGACCCGACGTCGGTTGTCTGCAGCGCACTGCGCAACGCGGTCTCGGTTGCAGGAATGCTGTTGACCACCGACTGCGCCATCACCGCTGACGGAATCCACCATGCCAAAACCGGGCATGCTGGGGAAGAATTTGCATCCGGCAAGCGGTGATGTGGCGCGGAAATTCCAGACGAACTTCAGAAACTGAGGAGGATTTTTCCTGGCTTGAGCTTTCGGGCTCCGCCATCGACACCGTCCCCTGTGAGCCCACAGCGTTGCATGCGATGCGCATTGACACTGTGCTCACACACCTGCTGGACTGTGGCTCAACGTCGGTGGCTGATCTGGGCTGTGGCGGCGGCTTGCTCGTACAGCGATTGCTTGCCCATCCAGGGTTTCACTCCGTGGTGGGGGTTGACGTTTCGGCGGCGGCCTTGTGGAAGGTGGAGCGAGACAACTCAGCAGAAATACGGACGGGCCGACTTCGACTGATTCACGGGTCGTTCACTGACCCCCATCAAGATCTTCTCGGGCTTGAAGCCGTGGCGATGGTGGAGACGATTGAGCACATTCCCCCGTCCAGGCTCTCTCGGTTGGAACGCTGGCTTTTTGAGCAATGGCGCCCTTCCGCTGTCGTGATCACCACACCCAATCAGGAATACAACGTGCTCTTCGGCATGGCCCCAGGGCAGATGCGCGAACCTGGACATTGCTTCGAATGGCCGCGCGCCCGGTTCCGCCAGTGGGCCTGCGGTGTGGCCATGCGCCATGGCTACGCGCTGGAACTGTTTGGCATCGGCGATGACGACCCCCGGCTCGGCAGCCCGACCCAGGCGGCGCGGTTTCGCAGGCTCGACGTTCGCCATTTGCATTGCTGAACGTCGGAAGACAGTATGTTCGGCAACGTTAAGCTTGCCGGTTCCTCCCTTCGGGGCGATCCGAACCGACAGCCATGCGACTCATCTCCCAATTGATTCACCCGCGGGTAGCCAGCATGAACGGCACAGTGCTCAAACGCCAGGCTGCGCGTGGCATCGTGTTGCGCGAGCAATCCGTCTTATTGCTCTTCACGGAGCGGTACAACGACTTCAGTTTCCCTGGCGGTGGCGTTGACCCGGGCGAGAGCTTGACCGTGGGCCTTCAGCGAGAGATGGAAGAAGAAACCGGCGCGACCAACACGCGTGTGCTGCGCGACTTTGGGTACCTTGAGGAATACCGGCCCCACGGGAAGGGCGGGTTCGACCTGCTTCACATGACCTCTCACTTCTTCCTGTGCGAGATCGACCAGGAGCTGAAGGCAACGAGGATGGAGGGTTATGAAAAGAGCAACGGCATGCGTCCCATGTGGGTGGACCTTCGCACGGCGCTGAACCACAACCGCGCCGTCCTGCAGCGGCAGGAGATCACCATGGGCATGTCCATCCAACGTGAGACGCTGATGCTGGAGTTGGTCGCGAAGGAGCTGCTTCAGCAAACAGGGTGAACACCCGAGGGCCACGCTGTGCTTTGAGGGGGACTCAGGGGCGACGGTATCCGCCACGCAGGCCGTCTTTGGTCAAGACCCACTGCCACAGTTGGATGTCCCGAGCCCGAAAGGCTCCTGCGCAGGACAAGAGGTAGTAGCGCCACATGCGGTGGAATCGCTCTCCCAGTTCCTCGCTGAAACGAGTCCAGGCGGCCTCGAAGTTGGCGTACCAGGCCATCAGTGTCTTGTCGTAGTCCGGGCCAAAGCTGTGCAGGTCTTCCACCACAAACAAGGCATCGAAGGCATCGCCCATCTGCCCGATAGAAGGCAGGTCGCCGTTTGGGAAAATGTACTTGTCGATCCACGCATCCGGCGTTCCCTCACGGGTGTTTTTGCCGATGGTGTGAAGTAGAAACAGCCCGTCATCCGCCAGACAGCGGTGTGCCACTTCCATGAATGTGCGGTGGTTCTTGCGCCCAACATGCTCGAACATCCCCACACTGGCGATGCGATCAAATGGCTCGTCCACTTCCCGGTAGTCCTGCAGCCGGAACTCGAGCGGCAGACCCCGGTACCGCTCCTGCGCCCAAGCGGTCTGCTCTTGGGAGATCGTCACGCCCACACATTGAACGCCATAGTGCTCGGCCGCGAAGCCCATCAGGCTGCCCCAGCCGCAGCCGATGTCCAGCAATCGCATGCCGGGTTGCAGTTGCAGCTTGCGGCAGATCATGTCGAGCTTGGCCTCTTGAGCCTGCGCCAGTGTTTGTGCGCCACCGGACCAGTAGCCGCAGGTGTAGGTCATGCGCTCGTCGAGCATGGCGGCGTAAAACTCGTTGCCCAGGTCGTAGTGGACTTTGCCGACCTTCCAGGCGCGCTTTCGATTCTGGCGGTTGATCAATCGAGTCCGCAGCGCGTGAAAAGCCAGCCGAAGCGGTTTCACTTTGGCATCGAGCCTTGCGTTGAGGATGCGATCAAAAAACTCATCCAGCCTGTCCGCCTCCCAATGCCCGTCCATGTAGGCTTCGCCCAATCCGAGATTGCCCAAAGAGAACACACGTTCGGGCAGGCTCGCATCATGGAGTTGCATGTCCCAAGGTTGGTCGCCATTGACCTGAATATCGGCGGACTCGAGCAACTCCAGCATCAGCTTGTGAACGCTTGAACGCGCATTCAAGTCGATTCGATGATTTCTGGTCGCATCCAAACCACTGGTTGCTTCTTCTGTACTCAACATCTTCAATTTTCTCCTCAAAAAAATTGTGTGACGAGAGGGCGCTGCCTGAGGCTTCAGCGCAATCGGTCGGGGTCGTTGCGTTCGATCTGGCAAGCCATGCAGAACACCACGGCCGGGTCCTGCCGCAGACGGGCCGGATCGATGTCTTCGTCGCACTCGCAGCAGCGGCCGTAGGCGCCTTGCGCCAAACGGTCTTGTGCCGCCAGCAGCTGGCGCTGACGCTGGCGCAGCCGCTGCTGGCGCTCCTGCGCCATCGCCTGCTGCTGCAGTGCGTCCATGCGCGAGAGGCGGCCCACGCTGGTCTGGTCCAGCTCCACCGTGCTGGCTTCGTCAGCTGCCTGCTCCAGTGAGGTACTCACCCCGGCGAGTTCATCGGCGATCAGTTGGGCAAATGGGGTGTGGGAGGGTTCCATGTCGATTTGCCCGGCGTGTTCAGCGCAGCAGCAGGGTGGGCACCTTGGCCGCCCTGAGCAGCTCGCTGGTGCGACTACCCATGAACAGGCTGCGCAGGGGCGAGTGGGTGTACGCGCCCATCACCAGCATGTCGATACCTTGTTCATCGATGTATCGCGCCACCGCGGTTTCCGGATCGCCCATCACCTGGGCCGCTGACGTGTCGATGCCGGCGGCCATCAGCGCGGCCTGCGCCACCTGCAGTTGCTTTGAAGCCTCGCTACGGCCTTCCTTGCCCACCATCAGCAGGTGGCAGGGAATGCCTTTGAACAGTGGGCTGGCAGCCACCATTTCCACGCCGTGGCGTGAGGCCGAGCCGCCGTCAAATGCGATCAACACCCGGGCCGGCGGTGTGAAGTTGTCGGTGACGGTGAGGATGGGGCGCTCCATGGCGCGCACCACACGCTCCACGTTGCGGCCTAGGTCGCGCAGCGTGGTGGTGGACGATTCGCCGCGCCGGCCCATGACCACCAGGCGCACATCGGCCTGCTGTTCGGTGAGCGTTTCCACCAGCGAGCCGTGGCGCTGGCGCATGTCGGGCTCGGCCACGCCGCTGGCCTGGGCGCGCAGGCGCAGGCGGTTGAGGAACACGCGGCCTTGTTCACGCTCGCGAACGGCCACGCTGGCCTCGTCTTCGGTCAGCTGGTTGAGCAGGTTCTCCTGTGCGTTTACGCCGATGGCACCGCTGTGGTCGGTCACAGGGGTAATGCCTTGCTGGCGGTCGATGACGTGCAGCAGCTCCAGCGGTGCGCCCAGTCGCAGCGCGGCCCAGGCGGCGGCGTCGGTTACGTGGTCGGCGTAGGGCGACTGGTCCACACAGGCCAGCACCTTGTTCTCGAAATTCATGTTCGTGCTGTCCATGTCAGTGCCCCATCAGCAAATCTTCGGCGCCGTCCTTGTCGTGCACACCGAACTTGTCCACCATGGTGGCGCTGGCCTGGTTCAGGCCCACCACCTCCACTTCGGTGCCCTCGCGGCGGAACTTCAGCACCACCTTGTCGAGCGAGCTCACGGCCGTGATGTCCCAGAAGTGTGCGCGGCTCACGTCGATGCGCACCTTGTCCACCACTTCCTTGTAGTCAAACGAGTTGGTGAAGCGATCGGCCGAAGCAAAGAACACCTGGCCCAGGATCTGGTACGTGCGTGTGCGGCCATCGTCCTCAGCACGCGACTGCACGCGCAGGATCTGGCCCACCTTGTGCGCGAAGAAGAAGCCCGAGAGCAGCACGCCCACCAGCACACCCTTGGCCAGGTCGTGTGTGGCGACTGTGACCACCACAGTGGCCACCATCACCACGCTGGAGCTGCGAGGGTTGTCGCGCAGGCCCTTTAGCGAGGCCCAGTTGAAGGTGCCGATGGCCACCATGATCATCACGGCCACCAGCGCGGCCATGGGGATCTGACCCACCCAGTCGCCGAGGAACACCACCATGAGCAACAGGAACACGCCCGACGCGAGCGATGACAAGCGCCCGCGTCCGCCCGACTTGATGTTGATGATGGACTGGCCGATCATGGCGCAGCCCGCCATGCCGCCGATGAAACCGCTGGTGATGTTGGCCACACCCTGGCCTACGCATTCGCGGTTCTTGTCGCTCTTGGTGTCGGTGAGGTCGTCCACGATGGTGGCCGTCATCAGCGATTCGAGCAGGCCCACCACCATCAGCGTGAGCGAATACGGGAAGATGATCAGCAGCGTCTCCAGGTTGAGCGGGATCTGCGGGATCAGGAAGAACGGCAGGCTGTCGGGCAACTCCCCCATGTCGGCCACCGTGCGGATGTCCATGTTCATGAAGATGGCCACGGCGGTCAGCACCACGATGGTCACCAGCGGCGACGGAACGGCCTTGGTGATGTAGGGAAAGCCGTAAATGATGGCCAGACCTCCTGCTGTCATGGCGTACACATGCCAGCTCACGTTGGTGAGCTCGGGCAGCTGCGCCAGAAAGATCAGAATGGCCAGCGCGTTCACAAAGCCGGTGACCACCGAGCGCGAGACAAAACGCATCAGCACGCCCAGACGCACCCAGCCCGCAATGATCTGCAGCACACCGGTCAGCACGGTGGCGGCCAGCAGGTATTGCAAGCCGTGGTCCTTCACCAGCGTGACCATCAGCAACGCCATGGCGCCGGTGGCGGCTGAGATCATGCCGGGGCGACCGCCAGTGAAGGCGATCACCACTGAAATGCAGAATGAGGCGTACAGCCCGACTTTGGGGTCGACTCCGGCGATGATGGAAAACGCGATGGCCTCAGGGATGAGCGCCAGTGCAACGACGATGCCGGCGAGCAGGTCGCCACGGATGTTGGACAACCAGTCCTGTTGAATAGATTTCATGAATTCGATGGGTGTGCTCAAGCCGTGCGGACCTTGTATGGGCATCGCGGCGGAGCGGGGAAAACGGAGCGATTGACTGGCTGGTTTGAAGATGGATCTTCAAACAACCGCACCAATGGGTACGGCGCCCTGACGCATGACCAAACACTTTTGCCGCTCGCCGGGCAGTGCCGGTGCGGTCAATGTGTGTTGTGAACGGTCGCGAGTTACAAGGGTCTGTCCTGTGATCGGTGCATCTCGCGACAGGTTGCGAGGCACCGGCGGGCCGGGAAAACCCTAGATTCTACATGCAGTTACGCATACCGCCGAGGCAATGGCTGTCGCATGGCACAGAAGCCACACTGCAGTGGGTGCAGCTTCATATGACCACAGGCCATAGCGCCGGCGGCCAAGCCAGACTGAGCAGGCGGTGGAACAGCAACTAGGCCACCACCGCGCTGTTGGCGTCCATCAGAAGCGCCACCCACCATTTCTCGCGCTGCAACAGCAGGTACACCAGCAGATAGACCGGCAATGCCGCCACCACGCCAGTTGGGGACTGCATCATGGGTCAAACCAAAAGTGGCAAAACTCAACCGTAGCTCACCGTTGTTGAACCACCATGTCCAAAAATACTGCCGTCATGTGCCAGGATCGGGAGGATCTGGAAGCACGACAAACATGTGCGAAAGCAGCATGGTGCCGTGGGCCGGCGCGCTGCCGGACAATCTGTTGTGTTCCGTGTCGAAGTGCGCAAGACCAGGAAACATTGCTGAAGGATCGCGAATCAACTCGCCAGCATCGTCACTGACCATTCTCAGATCAGCTTTTGCAGCCGTCGACAACAGCGATCGACGCAGCGTTTGAACGCAGTTTGAAGCGTCTCCAATGAGCATGCCGACCATGAAGGCGATAGGAAGGCCCTTCGCGTATTCACCGTCGACAAATCGGCGCATTCCCTCCGTTCCCCGATAGACCTTGCAGCTCGTTTTGGTTGCCTCAAGCTTCTTGAACTCGAAGATCAGCTCTATACGCACCTTGCCACTGTTCGACTTGTAAACCAGATCTTTTCGGATTCGGCCTTTTGGTTTGAGCTCTCCGTTGACGACTTCCGACTCGCCAGAGGGTTCCTCGTAGCTCCACCACCCCATCAGCCTTGCTTGGGACAGCGAAATCTTGGGCATGTGCATGCCAAAGCGCTCTGTGATGTGGTTCTCGCGATTCCCAGAGTGGAAAGTTTTTGGGGCCTGGGCCGAGAGATCATTCCATTTGTCGAAGACGAATTGCGCGGCACGGCGTGCTTCGTTCGCCGGAAAAGCCTTCATCCATTCATCTCGCGACGTCTGTCGCGGGGCGGGCTTGCTCATTGCGCAGCCTGCGCCTGTACATAGCGAACAATCCGCTCAGCGTCTCGGAAGGCTTGCGCCTGCAGCCACATTCGGCGGGCCATCGGTTTGATTAGATAGAGCGAATCGCCATGGCGCACCACCACGTCAGCCGCAAGGTAGAGGTTTTCGCGAAGTTGAACCGGCAGCAGTTCGCTGGTTTGCAACGTCCGCACCAACTTAGCCACGGCCTGGTCCGCAACCTCGGGCCGTGCATGGTGACCCTCAGCTGATTTTTGAGCCTGTACATCTAGGCGGATGACCGCCAGTGCACCGCATGCCTGTGCAGAGCCGATCGTCAAGCTGGCCTCAAAGTCGCCTGATCCATCCATCGCATCGCGCCATTGAGCGAGCTCCGCCAGCAGCGCCTTCACGTAACGCTGCAGATCGCGATCACTCGTGCGCATTTGCAGTGGCGTTACCAACCTGGCATACGAGGGTGGCTGCATGCTGGGTACCACCAGCGTGACCATCTCCTGCACCCGCGCCTTCTCCATTGCTGTCAAACCGAAGTACTCGCTGATCAGTTTCTCAGCCTGTGTCCTCCAGCGATCGAACATGCCCTGGCGACCAATCATGGGGGAAGCTTCCATCTCCCGTACGAACTCTGCCACCTCCGCCACGATCGCAGCAGCACGCTGCGGATTCGAATGGTCACGTGGGTGCACGAAAGGCAAACGCTTGACGTTCAACAGGCTAACCCTCTCGCGCTCGAAGCTGATTTGATAGGCTGTCAACAGCAGGAGGTAACGCACCAGGTCGGAGTGAAGGTAGACCGATAAGAATCGCAGCAAGTCGGCGTCTTTGGGGGAAGCCACGATCGCTGTCGTGCTGCTGTTGAACGAAAAACGCTTGGTGCTGAAGCCTGCGCAAATCTCTCGCTCAGACGTCATCCCGTCTTTGAACACGATGCGCGGGCCCTTGAACGCGCCCAAGATCTTGTCTGACAGCTTGGCTACGTGGGTCACCTTCTGCGGAAAACGCTCGAGCACACCCTCATCCAGCAGGGGGCCATGCAAGGCAAACTTTCGTGCATCCAGATACGGTGCGCTTGCAATCGACTCTACCGACACGGGAGTGCTGACCGAGCTGTCCTTGAGGTGGAAACCCTTGGCCATCTGCCAGCCGGTTTCATCGAGCAGGTCACCAATCTGTCCACGCATCTCCAGGCTGGCAATCGTGGCCTGATCCTGTGGCGTACCCCAGTACAGCGTGGTAAGCACCGAGTTGTCATGGGCCAACATGGAGGTCTGCACTGTGTGCCGATCGGCACCGTGCAGTGTCAACCGGCCAAAGGCCAGACTGACGTCGGCTTTCGGCGTCCAGTACTCGAAAGTTTCCGGCGACGCAATCGCATCCCGAGGCCGGCGCGGCCGCGCTGCAACGACCAGCGTTGGCTGCTTGGCGTTTTCGAAAAGCAGTTTGCGAAGATCGCCAAAGTTGATCACCGTGTCGAGTTCACAGCGGCGCAGCCATTCCTTCACAAAGGGCTGGCTGGTCTCCGCACCCAGACTGCTGACCGGCAGGATGAAACAGAATCGCCCCCTCACAGGGTCCACTGCATCCATCGCGCGCAACATGTAGGACAGACAGACCTGCCTGCGCGGAATTTTGTGCCCCTGTGCAGTGGCCCAAACGTCAGATGACAGCAACTCCTTGCCGCTGGGCTCCAGCCATGGTGGGTTGGATATCAGCAGAGTGAAATTGCCACGCTTGACCAGTGGGTTCTTGTCTGAGAAAAAGTCGCCCTTTGCTCCGCGTACGATGTTGTGGCCATCCAGCGTGGGCAATGTCGCCATACCCTGCGCCGTCAACTTGAAAAGGTCGGCCGGCTGAAGGTTCTCCAAAACGCACAGGTACAAACTGAATGCCGTGACACGGCATGCGGAATCGTTGATGTCAGAGCCGAAGATGTTTTGCTGGAGCAGTTCAACGCGCTTGGCAAACGGCCACTGAGCACCTGTTTTGGCTTCCCCATAAGCCAGCATGCGGCGGTAGGCGGTCGTCAGCAAAATTCCGGATCCACACGCACCATCGAGGACGCGCTCGGCCAAGATGTCGGCCGAGCCAGCAAACGCCTGATCGACTGCCAAAGCGGCCAGATGACGGGGGGTGTAGTACGCGCCCACGTCTCGTTTGTCCTCGGCGAGGAAGGATTCGTAAATGCCTGAGATGAGCTCGACCGGGATGAAGCGAAAGTCGTAGCGCCAGAAGCTTTTCTGCCCGTCGGCCATGTCAACGTGGGACAGGAACTCGTTGAGATGTTGGAAGGCCACTTCACTGAGCTTGCTCCAGACCGACTGGCCACCATCGGGTTCCAGCAAGTCCCCGTTGAAATCCTTCTTGACCCGCTTCATCAAAGCGATCATGCCTTTGCGATCTGCGTGCTTGGCCAAGTTAAAGAGGCTGCCCACCTCTCTCTGCTTGCGGTATTCGTCCCCAACGATGCCGCGGTGCTCCAGGTAGGCCACGAACATCACCTGGGCCATCAGCAGTTGCGCTGCACCCTTGTCCAAGCCCTCTTGGGTCAAGGCGTCCACGATGATTCCAAGGTTCGACAGCAGCTTTCGGTCGACCCGATTTTCTGGCGCAAACCACTGCGTATGGCGCGAGAACACTTCGCCCGATTGAATGTCCGCCCGGGAGAAGGCCCCAAAGGGCTTGGCTTGTTTGAATTCGATCTCTTCGAACGTAGCCTCGGGCAACGAGGTCGGTGCCGCGAGTGCATGCGTATCGTCAACCACCAGCACGATAGATACCAGGTTCTGGTTCCATGCGCGCTCGCGCACGCCACGCATCAAGCTTTGACTGTCAAGCGCCTCACCATTGCTCTCGAGGAAGCAAATCGTCGGCACGCCCTCGACGTCAAACACAGCCTTGGCGCGAATCGCCCCTTTGGGATCAAGCAGTCCCCGGATCTCGGTGCGATACGGATGCTGGCCATCCACGGAATCGCCGTGCACGTGCAGCGAGCCCGGGGCGTCTGAGTAGCCCCAAGCGTCCAACCACTGGTTCAGCACACCTTCCACGCGGACGTCTTTCTAAAAGTGTTTTCTTAGCAGTGAGTTTACCGTAGTAAGTGCATAAATCAAGAGCAGTGCTACACTCGTCTGCAATTAGCTACTCGTCGTGATAGGTATGGATGTCGTCTGGCTTGATACTCTGAGTTTTGCCCAGAAGCAGCGCCTTCAGTTCATTGAGGCACGGCTGATCTGGGACGGCTTCGTGCGCCGGGGACAGGTGTGCGAGGTCTTCGACGTCACGCCCAACCATCTTTCCAGGGACTTCAGGCGGTACCGACAGCACCATGCCCACTCGCTGGAATACGACGTGGAGAGGAAGGCCTACATCCGGGGCCGCGACTTCAAGCCTCTGCTGGCATCTGGCTCTGCGGAAGAGTACTTGTCGCTGCTTCAGGTGTACAGCACCAGCAAGTCAACCGCTGTCGTCCCTGCACTGGGGCATGTCACGTCGGCAGAATCCATCACGCAACCCACTGGCAGCATCGACCCTGACGTGCTGCGCCTCATGATGCAGGCCCTGCGCGATGGCTGTGGTCTGGCAGTCACTTACCAATCATTCAATGAAGCCGACCCCGTGCCTCGGACTCTGTGGCCACACACGCTGGTGTTCAACGGAGACCGCTGGCACGTCCGCGCTTTTGACGGTCGCCACCAGCAGTTCCGGGACTTTGTGTTGGCCAGGTGCAGCCATGCGTCGCTGGACGCAGCTACGGCACCCGTTGCCGCCGCGGACGACAAGATGTGGCATGAAACAGAAACTGTAGACGTGATTCCCGCTCTGCGCCTGTCGACCAGCCAGAAGTCTGTTGTCGCACGCGAATTTGGAATGAAGTCCACTGGCGACGCAGAGTTCCTGTGGTCATCGGCCATCCGGAAATGTTTGGTGAGCTACTTTTTGTACCGCCATCGATTGGAGCGCGGCGGTGCCGCCGAAAAGCCAGCCCCCGGGCAACATCCTTATCTGACACTGAAAGATCCCGATCTGGCGAACAAGTATCGCTTCGGAGGCGACTAAACGAAATCGAGGATCTCTTTGTGAGGCACGGGTTTGTCGGCCAAGCCCAGCCGCATCGCGGGGGTCTTGCCGTCTTTGCCAGTCATGCTGTAGTTGTAGATCACGCGAAACAACCCCATGATCTTTTGCGCGATTTCCGGGTTGTAGGCGCTGTAGCCGTACCAAGTTCGATGACCTGAACTGGCCGAGGCGATGGGTCGCTCCAGCAGGCTCACGCGCCTACGGAGCAACATGAAGAATCGATCAATGGGATGCAAGCTCGCAGATAGCATGCCCCCTGCGATTCGGTCCACATCGGCATCTCCCCAGTCGGTCAGGCAACTGACCTCTTTGAGCGGCTCGCCCATGTGCGGCAGTATGCTGGTGACCCACCGATTGGCCGCGTTGGCCTCTGACTTGCGCACCTGCAGATAGCGCTGCTTCATGACTTCGTGGGCGATCTGGCGTCGAGTGAGTTTCGGGTACTGCTTCTTTAAGCCTGACAAGTAGGTCTCGCTGTGTGCGACGGCCAGCTTCCTCTCATCGATCGTGAGCTCCTTACCAATCCGTACAAAGTAGGCATCCGCCCGCTTCTGCGCAACAAGATCCAGGCACGCTGCTAGAAAAGCGCCGCGGATGTTGGGCTCTTGGTCAAGATAGAAGTCAAATGCTCCCACGTTGGGCATTAGCCAGCGCAAAAACTGGAAGTGGCCCATGAGGACGTACTCAGCATGGATGCGCAGGCCTGACGCGGGTAGCTTGGTTCCTTCTTCTGCAAGGGCAACGCCAGCTGGGACGGCCTTGCCCAGCTCTTCGTCCCCGGGCAGAAAGAACTGCGCGTACCGGCGAAACGGCCCTGTCAATTCGTAGTCGCCAATTTCGCGAGCATGCAAGTCGACCTCGAACGGATTCCTGGCTGGATCGAAGTCAAGCTCAATCCCGAAGACATATCCACTGTCGCAGTCTGCGCTGCCCGTCGCTGACAGCTTCGTGTTGCGGCGATCAGCGCTGGAGGCCCAGTTGAAGGTGTGATCCTGGCGGTCGACTGCTATCCGCAGCTTTTGAAAGCTGAGCCGCTCTTGCAGAGCGCGTTCGCGGTCAACCACGAAGCTGATGGCCTGTTTGTGGAAAAAACGTATGCGCGAGTACAAAACGGCAGGCTGGACATCTGCCACCTCGCAGATCCTGCGCATGGGCATTTTATTGACCAGCAAGTTCAGTACCAACTCGTTGACTTCCGGTTGGCGCTGGCGCAGCGTCGCGCGTTGTGAAACCGTGAAGGTTTGCTTGCAGGCCTTGCATCGGTACCGCGCTGAGCCCCCTCGGCTTTTGCCGAACGACTGGTAGCCGTCGGAGTTGAAAAGTCCATGGTTGACGCATGAAGCGTTCCGGCATGCTGCAGCATCGCGCAGCATGAAGGGAGCTCGTTGTCTTTCAAACTCTTCCAGCGTGGCTCGGTTGCTCTTCAGCGTGAAGCTTTGGTTGCACCGCATGCAATAGATGGTCGATTCTGTCGAAACACCGATGGCCCGGTAACCATCGACCGATGCCCTTCCTGACCCCGCCTCTGCAAGCGGTGGTATGCCGAAATTTTCGCACTCCAAATTGCGACAGAAATTGAGCTGAAGGCCCTCGTGTTCTAGGGGGACGCGCCCTTGGCCCCCTGCGTTTCTGCGTTTGTAGCTTCTTGCCAAAAAAGAACCCCCGGTGAATACCGAGGGTTCTACCAGACGTTAAGGTGAGTCAACACCTTAATTGAACGGCTCGGATTTCTCGCGGGGCTTTTTTTGGGGAACCCTGTCAGAACACCAGCAGGCATTCCGACGCAGCATGAGGGTGCAGGGCAAGGCGCAGACGCGCTGACAGTGGCATCGCCACGGCAAGCGGCTGCAACGCCGCCATGCGCCCTCAGGCAAGGAGCAATTACATGCCCATGCCGCCCATGTCGCCCATGCCACCCATGCCGCCGCCGGGCATCGCAGGTGCGTCGTCCTTCGGGGACTCGGCGACCATGGCTTCGGTCGTCAGCATGAGGCTGGACACCGATGCGGCGTTCTGCAGCGCGGTGCGGGTGACCTTCGTCGGGTCCAGAATGCCCATCTCGATCATGTCACCGTAGGTGTCGTTGGCGGCGTTGAAGCCGTAGTTGCCCTTGCCGGCCAGGATGGCGTTGACCACCACCGACGGTTCGCCACCGGCGTTGGCCACGATTTCGCGCAGGGGCGCTTCGATGGCCTTGAGCACCAGCTTGATGCCGGCGTCTTGATCAGCGTTGTCACCCTTGATGGTGCCAGCGGCTTGGCGGGCGCGCAGCAGGGCCACGCCACCACCGGCCACGATGCCTTCTTCCACGGCAGCGCGGGTGGCGTGCAGGGCGTCTTCCACGCGGGCCTTCTTTTCCTTCATCTCGACTTCGGTGGCGGCACCGACCTTGATGACGGCCACGCCGCCGGCCAGCTTGGCCACGCGCTCTTGCAGCTTCTCGCGGTCATAGTCGCTGGTGGCTTCTTCGATCTGCACGCGCACTTGCTTGACGCGGGCTTCGATGTCAGCGGCAGCGCCGGCGCCGTCGATGATGGTGGTGTTTTCCTTGCCGATTTCCACGCGCTTGGCTTGGCCCAGGTCGGCCAGGGTCACCTTCTCGAGTGTCAGGCCCACTTCTTCAGCGATCACCTTGCCGCCGGTCAGGATGGCGATGTCTTCCAGCATGGCCTTGCGGCGGTCGCCGAAGCCAGGGGCCTTCACAGCCACGACCTTCAGGATGCCGCGGATGGTGTTGACCACCAGCGTCGCCAGGGCTTCGCCTTCGACGTCTTCGGCAATGATCAACAGCGGACGGCCAGCCTTGGCGACTTGCTCCAGCGTGGGCAGCAGGTCACGGATGTTGGAAACCTTCTTGTCGTACAGCAGCACGAAGGGGTTGTCCAACAGCGCCGATTGCTTCTCGGGGTTGTTGATGAAGTAGGGCGACAGGTAGCCGCGGTCGAACTGCATGCCTTCGACGACGTCGAGTTCGTTCTGCAGCGACTTGCCGTCTTCCACGGTGATCACGCCTTCCTTGCCGACCTTGTCCATGGCATTGGCGATGATCTCGCCGATGCTGGAGTCGCTGTTGGCGGAGATGGAACCGACCTGGGCGATTTCCTTGCTGGTGGTGGTGGCCTTGGAGGCCTTCTTCAGCTCGGCGATCAGGGCTTCCACGGCCTTGTCGATGCCGCGCTTGAGGTCCATCGGGTTCATGCCGGCGGCCACGTACTTCATGCCTTCGCGCACGATGGCCTGGGCCAGCACGGTGGCGGTGGTGGTGCCGTCACCGGCGTTGTCGGACGTCTTGGAAGCGACTTCCTTGACCATCTGCGCGCCCATGTTCTGGAGCTTGTCCTTGAGTTCGATTTCCTTGGCCACGGACACACCGTCCTTGGTCACGGTGGGGGCGCCGAAAGAGCGCTCGAGCACCACGTTGCGGCCCTTGGGGCCCAGGGTGACCTTGACCGCGTTGGCCAGGATGTTCACGCCTTCAACCATGCGTGCGCGGGCTTCGCCGCCGAAAATGACGTCTTTTGCTGCCATGTTGTTTCTCCGAATTCAGTAAAAAAGAGTGGATGACGGCGAAGGATTACTTCTCGACGACCGCGAACAGGTCGTCTTCCTTCATGACCAGCAGTTCGTCGCCAGCGACCTTGACGGTCTGGCCGCTGTACTTGCCGAACAGAACGCGGTCACCGACCTTGACGTTCATGGCGGACAGTTCGCCCTTGTCGTTTTTCTTGCCGGGACCGACTGCCAGGACTTCGCCCTGGTCGGGCTTTTCGGCGGCGGCGTCGGGGATGACGATGCCGGAAGCGGTCTTGGTTTCGCTGTCAATGCGCTTGACGATCACGCGATCGGCGAGAGGACGAAGGTTCATTGCATCTCCTGGGTATGGAACAGATGGGGTTTGTTCAGAACGGCGGTGCCAGCCCTGGCGGGCCAGCGGATACCGCTGATCGACATGGCGTCGGGTGTTAGCACTCAACGCCAGCGAGTGCTAATCATAAGGGCGCCGGAACCCCATTTCAAGATCGAAGGGGGTTTATTTCTGGTGTGATGGGTCTGGCCACCGGATCGCCGGACGCTGATTGGACACAAACACTTACGATGCCGGCATGGACTGCATCCTTTCCTTCCACGGGCCGGCCCAGCGTCTCCTTCTTCGCTTTCTGACGGCGCTGGTCGCCCTCCTGGGTCTTTGGTCGCACCCGGGTTCTGCCCAGGCGGCTCCTCCTGCGTCCGATGTCACCCTGCAAGCGCGCTTCTGGGTCGATACCTCGGGTCAGGCCTCCCTCGACGACGCCATGCGCCGACCGGTGGGGGACTTCCAGCCCATGGGCCACGACCGGTCTTTTGACCTGGCGGCTGCCGCCTTGTGGTTGCGGCTGGACTTGCCTGCCCTGGACGCCAGCCGGCGTTGGTACCTCGCCCTGAGTGCGGCGGCCTTCACCAACCGGGCGACGCTCCATGCCATCGGTCCTCAGGGAGAGTGGACGGTGCAACAAGCGGGCGATCATTTGCCGGTGTCGCAATGGAGCCATCCCGACCAGACACCGGTGTTTGCCTTGCCGGCCGGATCAACGGGCCCAGTCTGGCTGCGCCTGGAAAACCGGCCAGCACCCCTGAGCCCGCGCCTGCTGCTGCTGGAGGAAGACACGCTGCAGGAAACACGCTACTGGACTTTCCTCATGATCGGGGGGTATCTCGGTTTCGGCCTGCTGGTCTTGTTCTGGGGCTGGGTGCACGCGCGCCTCTATGGCGACCGCGCTTTCATCGCCTACTGCTGCTATGTCGCGAGCATGTTGGGCTTTCAGGCGGCCTTCACAGGCGTGGGCGGGGTGTTTTTCTGGCGCGATTGGGCGTGGTGGAACGACGCCGCGCCGGCGGTGTTCATGCTGTGGCTCACCGCGGCGGGCATCTGGTTCGTGCGCGAGGCCTGTGCGGTGTCGCGCCACCACCGGCAGGTGGACCTTTTCGTGAAGGCCTGGTCGTGGTTCGGGCTGCTGTTCCCCGTGGTGTACCTGCTGCTGCAGAACCGCTTTGGCTTTGTCGTGCTTAACCTGTACGGCCTGCTGTCGGTGGTGTTGAGCTTCGTGCTGTGCATCTGGACCTGGCGGCTGGGCGAGAAGTACGCGGGCTGGCTGGCGCTGGGTTTCCTGCCGGTTCACCTGAGCTACCCGTTTCCCGCACTGCGCGCGGCCGGCGTGTTGCCGGACAGCTGGGCCACGCAATACGCCGTGCTCATCGGCTCGGCCATCGAGATCCCGCTCCTGCTCTACATCCTGCATCGGCGTGCCAAGGAGTTCAACGAGAACCATGCCCGCCTGCGTGCGATCGAGAGCACGGACCCCTTGACCGGTTTGACCATTGAGCCCGTGCTTCATCTGCGTTTGCGCGATGCCATGCGCCGCTCCAGGCGCTATGGGCATCAGAGTGGCCTCCTGATGGTGGAGGTGCTCAACCATGCGGACATCGTCTCCCGCCATGGCCGGGAGGTGGCCGACCGCGCACTGGTGGTGGCGGCATCGCGGCTGTCGCACGTGGCGCGCGACGTGGACACCGTCTGCCGTGTGGCCAATGCGCGTTTTGCGGTGCTGGTCGAAGGGCCGCTGCAGCCCGACGACCTGATGCTGCTGGCGCAACACATCGTGGCCAAGGGGCTGGAGCAGGGGCCTTCCTTGCCGGCGGGCCTGTCGCTGCGCTTTCGCCTGGCCTCCCTGTCGCTGCCTGGCGAAGCAAAGGATGCGGACGATGCGAGCTTGCTCGACCGGCTCCGCGCCGCGCTGGACCAGATGGCCGACGATCCGCGCAAGGTGGTGCTGCACCTGCCGGCGGGCTCACCGGTACCCACACCGTCCTGAGTGTTTGTCTTGAGCCTGTAGTCTCTCGCGTTCACCCTTTGTTGTTTCCCCAACCCCGTTCCAGAAGAGGATTTGCCATGAGTGGATTTCAGATCGGTGTGATCGTCGGCAGCTTGCGCCGCGACTCCTTCAACCGCCGGCTGGCGACGGCCCTCGCCCAGCTTGCCTCGAAGGAGTTCACGTTCAAGCAGCTCGAGATCGGTGACCTGCCGCTGTACAACCAGGACGACGACGCGAACCAGGCCGCTCCGGTGAAACGGCTCAAGGCCGAGATCGCGGCGTCGCAAGGCCTGCTGTTCGTGACTCCCGAGTACAACCGCTCCCTGCCCGGTGTGTTGAAAAACGCCATCGACCACGCCTCGCGCCCCTACGGCCAGAGCGCCTGGGCCGGCAAACCCGCCGGGGTCATCGGCGTGTCGGTCGGCGCGATTGGCACGGCGCTCGCACAGCAGCACCTGCGCAACATCCTCGCCTACCTCGACGTGCCCACGCTGGGTCAGCCCGAGGCGTTCATCCAGTCCAAGGAAGGCCTGTTCGACAAGGACGGGGGCATCGGTGCCGACAGCCGCGAGTTCCTTCAGAAATGGGTGTCCACCTACGAAGCCTGGGTTCGCCGGCACGCGGGCTGACGCCCGCTCGGCTCAGAAGTGGGCTAGGTAACCGCCGTCCACGACCAGCACCTGGCCCGTGACGTAGCTGGCGGCGGGTGAGGCCAGGAACACCGCCGCGCCACCGATCTCCTCGGGCCGGCCCCAGCGGCCCAGCGAACTGCGCCGATCGAGCCAGGCCGCCACGGAGACGTCCTCTACCATGGCGGTGTTGGCGCCGGTGGCGAAATAGCCCGGGGCGATCGCGTTGACGTTGATGCCTTGCGGGCCGAGTTCGGCCGCGAGCGCGCGCGTGAGGGCGTCGAGCGCGCCCTTGCTGGTGGTGTAGGCCGCGTCGCCGGCGCGGGCGATCGGCCCGGCGATGGAGGTGACGTTGATGATGCGCCCAGCGCCCTGGGCGCGCATGGGCCGCGCCACCTCGCGACAGAGGTGCCAGGCCGAGACGAGATTGGCCTCCAGCAATTCACGCAGGGCCTGGGCGGGCAATTCGTCCAGGGGCTGGCGCCGGCGCTGGCCCACGTTGTTGATCAGAATGTCGATCCGGCCACTTTCGGCCAGCAGGTGGGCCACGGCCGCCGTGGCAGCGGCCTCGTCGCCCACATCGAAAGGCAGCGCCTGCGCGGTGCCGCCAGCGGCTTGGCCGCTTTCGCGCACCCGGTCCACCGCTTCATGCAGGCTGGCGGCATCGCGGCCGTTGAGCCAGACGGTGGCGCCATGGGCGGCCAGCGCCTGGGCCATGCACAGGCCCAGACCGCGGGTCGCGCCGGTGACCAGGGCGACGCGGCCTGACAGGGAGAACAGGACAGAGGGAATCGGTGCGGTGGTGGGGCTCACCGCGCGATTATCGGCTGGCCTTCGGCTTCAGGCCGGCAGCTCGGCCAGGGACGACTCGGGGAAAGCCATCTCCGGCTCCATGCCGTCAAATGGCAAGGTGAAGTAGAAAGTGCAGCCTTCGCCGGGTGCGGTTTCAGACCAGATGCGCCCACCATGGCGTTCGATGATGCGCTGCGACAGCGCCAGGCCCGTGCCGGTCCCTTCGAAGTCCATCGAATGGTGCTGGCGCTGGAACATCACGAACAGGTTGTGCGCCTTCTCCAAGTCAAAGCCCACGCCGTTGTCGGCGATGTAGAAAGTGCGTCCCCCGACTGGGCTGACCTTCCAGCCCACCTCGATGCGGGCCAGGTCGCGAGGACGGGTGTATTTCACGGAGTTGCCCAGCAGGTTGCCCAGGGCCTGGGCCAGCAGCATGGCATCGCCCCGCACGACGGGCAGGTCGTTCTCGATCACCCACTCGATGCGCCGGTCCGGGTTTTCCTGCTTCAGGTGCGCGATCACGCCTTCCACAAGCTGGGCGATCGGCACCGGCTGGGTGTCGATGGCCACACGGCCCAGGCGGGCGTACTCCAGCAGGCCTTCGATCATCAGGCTCATGCGTTTGGACGCCTTGGCGATCGAATTCTGGTACTGCAGGGCCAGCGTGTCGGCGGAGTCGCCCATCTGCTCCTGCAACAGGCTCACGAAACTGGCGATGTGGCGCAACGGTGCGCGCAGGTCGTGCGAAACCATGTGCGAGAACACGTCCAGGTCCTTGTTGGCCGCCACGAGCTGCTGCGTGCGCTCGGCGACGCGCTTTTCCAGCTCTCGGTTGAGGTCGTTCATCACGTCCTCAAGGCTCTTGGCGGCGGTCATGTCGCGCGTGATGCTGGAGAGGCCCTGCAGCTCCCCGGCTTCGTTGCGCAGCGCGGTGAGCACGGTGTGCGCCCAGAAGCGCGAGCCGTCCTCTCGCAGGCGCCAGCCTCGGGTTTCCCATTGGCCGTGGGCCTTGGCCAGGCGCAGCACCTGGCCGGGGTCGACCTCGTCCTCGCCCGCGTTGTCGCTGGACAGCAGTGCTTCATAGGAGCGGCCCATGATCTGTGAGCGCGTATGACCATGCAGACGCTGGGCGCTCTCGGTCCATTCGGTGATGCCGCCGTTTTCGTCGACGAAGTAGATGCAGTAGTCCTGGATCGCATCCACCATCAGGCGGTAGCGCTGCTCGCTGGCAAACAGCTCAGCCGAACGCGAGCGCACGCGCTCCTCCAGATCCTGGTTGGCGTGCAGCACGAACTCTTCCGTGCGGCGGCGTTCCGTGATGTCGTGCAGCTCGATGAAGATGCCCTCGACCGTGCCATTCTGGAAGTCGGGGATGTAGTGGATCTCGAAGTAGTTGGTCGAACCGTCGGCGGCCGTGCGCGCGGCTTCGAAGGTCTGCGTCTGGCCGGAGAGGGCCTGCGCCACGCGCGGCAGGATGTCGGGCAGGATGTCGGGCCGCACCACCTGACTCAGCGGCGAGCCGACCATGTCGCTCGGCCGTTTGCCGTAGCGCGCGGCATGGGCCTGGTTGGCGAATCGGCAGATCAGGTTCTTGTCGTAGTAGGCCAGCCGTGCGGGAATGCGGTCGGTGATGCTGCGCAGCAGGCTGTCCTGTGCGGAGGCGATCTGGGCCGCGTCGTGCGGCGTGACCACGCCGCTGCCATGCAGGAAATGGCCCTCGGCATCAAATACCGGTGTCGAGGCGAGGCGGGCTCGAAACAGGCTGCCGTCGACGCGCAACCAGTCCAGATCGACCGGTTCGCTCTGCCCGCTCTGGCGCAGGGCTTCCACGTGGGCGGTCAGTGCGTCGCGCGAGCGCGGGGCGACCAGTTCGTTCAGGGGCATGCCCGGCGCGCCATGGCCCAGCCAACCCAGCAGGGCTTGATTGAGATGGACGCAACGCTGTGCGTCGTCAAAAGTGAGCAGGCCGCAGGGCGCCTGGTCAACGAGGGAAAGGGCGCTGTCCAGGGCGGACTGGAGGTCTTGCGTGCGCAAGGCCACCAGCCGTTCGAGCTGTTGCTCTGGCGTTTCCATCCCGTCTGGGCAGATAGAGTTGTCCATGGTTCAAGGCTCCCGGGTCGTTGCAGTGCAAGCCAGAAAGGTGGCTTGTACTCCCATATCGGACACCTCCGCAGAAAATTCAAATTGTTACGACCGGTGGTTTTCCCTGTTGTCCGAAAAAAGTACGAAAAAAAGCCCCGGGGCTTTCGCTCCGGGGCCTGGGCGGTCGATTCGGGTGATTATTTACAGACCGGCGGCCTTGCGCAGCGCGGCGGCTTTGTCGGTGCGCTCCCAGGTGAACTCGGGTTCTTCGCGGCCGAAGTGGCCATAGGCTGCCGTCTTGGTGTAGATGGGGCGCAGCAGGTCGAGCATCTGGATGATGCCCTTGGGGCGCAGGTCGAAGTGCTCTTGCACCAGCGCGGCGATCTTCTCATCCGGGATCACGCCCGTGCCTTCGGTGTAGACGGTGACGTTCATCGGGCGGGCCACGCCGATGGCGTAGGCCACCTGGATCTGGCACTGCTTGGCCAGGCCGGCGGCCACGATGTTCTTGGCCACGTAGCGGGCGGCGTAGGCGGCCGAACGGTCGACCTTCGAGGGATCCTTGCCCGAGAATGCGCCACCGCCGTGCGGGCAGGCGCCGCCATAGGTGTCGACGATGATCTTGCGACCGGTCAGGCCGCAATCACCCTGCGGGCCACCGATGACGAAGCGGCCGGTCGGGTTGATCAGGTACTTGGTGTCCTTGAGCCACTCCTTGGGCAGCACGGGCTTGATGATCTCTTCGATGATGGCTTCGTTGAAAGACGCCTTCATCTTGGTGGACGACTCGCTCTGGTCGGGCGAATGCTGGGTCGAGAGCACCACGGTGTCGATGCTGTGCGGCTTGCCGTCGACGTAACGCATGGTCACCTGGCTCTTGGCGTCGGGACGCAGGAAAGGCAGGCGGCCATCCTTGCGCAACTGGGCCTGGCGCTCCACGAGGCGGTGGGCGTAGTAGATCGGCGCGGGCATCAGCTCGGGCGTCTCGTCACAGGCGTAGCCGAACATCAGGCCCTGGTCGCCGGCGCCGGTGTTCAGGTGGTCGTCGGAGGCGTGGTCCACGCCCTGGGCGATGTCGTTGGACTGCTTGTCGTAGCAGACCATGACCGCGCAGCCCTTGTAATCGATGCCGTACTCGGTGTTGTCGTAACCGATCCGCTTGAGCGTGTCACGCGCGACCTGGATGTAGTCGACGTGCGCGTTGGTGGTGATTTCACCCGCCAGCACCACCAGGCCGGTGTTGCACAGGGTCTCGGCGGCCACGCGGCTGCGCGGATCCTGGGCAAAGATCGCGTCGAGGATCGCGTCGGAAATCTGGTCGGCGACCTTGTCGGGGTGGCCTTCGGAGACGGATTCGGATGTGAAAAGGAAATCGCTCGCCATGTATAAACTCCACGTTGGTTGACCGGCGTTGCCGGTCTGTCAGAGTTCGGCGAACGCTTTAGCGGAATTTGTGAATCGCCCCGCAATTAGTTCCATAACTCGGCGATGGCGGCATTCTAGATCAAGTCCGTGCCGCCACCCTGTCCTTCCCATCTCCTGTGACCCTGCTGATCCATGGCCTTTTTCGCGTCCTGAGCTGGATGCCGCTGTCCGTTCTGCATGCGATGGGCTGGTTGCTTGGCTGGCTCAGTTTTTTGCTCTCGGGCCGGTATCGACGTCGCCTGTTTGCGCATGCCGCCCAGGCGGGCTACCCGCGCCAGGTGGCGCTGGCCACGGTGGGGGAGTCGGGCAAGCTGGTGGCCGAGCTGCCCCGCCTGTGGCTGGGCCGGCCCGTGCCCGTGGTCTGGGCAGGCGCCGAGCACATCGAATCCACGCATCAACAGGGCACCGGCGTGCTGTTCCTCACGCCCCACCTGGGCTGTTTCGAGATCACGGCCCAGGCGTACGCACGGCGCTTCGGCGCGGTGCATCCCATGACGGTGCTGTTCCGCCCGGCGCGCCAGCCCTGGCTGCGCGATCTGGTGGCCGGTGCCCGCCAGCGCCCTGGTCTGTTCGCCGCACCCACCACCCTGGCGGGCGTGAAGCAGCTCATCAAGGCACTCAAGGCGGGGCAGGCGGTGGGCCTGTTGCCGGACCAGGTGCCGCCTGAAGGGCAGGGTGTGTGGGCGCCGTTCTTCGGCCGTGATGCGTACACCATGACGCTGTCGGGCCGCCTGGCTCAGGCCGGCCGCGTGCAGATCCTGTTGAGCTGGGGTGAGCGTCTGAGTTGGGGCCGAGGCTACCGCGTGCACGTGCGCCCGTTCGAGCCGCTCAACGGCGGGCCACTCTCGGACGACCCGCTGGAGGCCGCAGCACAGATCAACCGCGCCATGGAGGCGCTGGTGCGAGAATGCCCGGCCCAGTACCTCTGGTCCTACAACCGCTACAAGTCGCCGCTCCGGTCGACACCGCCGTCGCCCTGATGCCTTCCTTGCCACCCACGCCCCACGCTCCGCTGCCCCCCGGCAACCTTGGCAACCGCCTGGGGGTGGCCTTCATGCGTGTGCTGGCCGCATTGCCGCTCTCCTGGGTGCGTGGCATGGGCTGGGTGCTGGGGCAGGTGCTGCACCTGGCGGCGGTGCGGCGCCGTCGCATCGCGCGCATCAATTGGGCCCTGTGCTTTCCGGAGAGCAGCGAGGCCGAGCGCGACCGCGCGGTGCGCCAGCATTTCGTGTACTTTGCACAAGCCTGGCTGGACCGCAGCTGGTTGTGGGAGGCGCCGCTGGCCACGGTGCGTCAGCGCCTGACACTCACGGGCGATCTGCAGGCCCTGGCCGGGAACGAGCCCACCGTGATCTTCGCCCCGCATTTCGTGGGCATGGACGCGGGCTGGATCGGGCTCACGGCCCACCTGGAGCGGCGTTTCTGCGGGCTCTACGCCGAGCAGCTCAACGCCGATGTGGACCGCTGGATGGCACAGGGCCGCCAGCGTTTCGGCAACCCCCATGTCGTGGGCAAGCGCCAGGGCATCAAGCCCCTGGTCGCGGCGATGCGCCAGGGCCTGCCGCTGTACCTGTTGCCCGACATGGACCACGGCATGCGCGACGCGGCGTTCGTGCCCTTCTTCGGCGTGCAGACCGCCACGCTCATGTCGCTGTCCCGGTTGGCCCGCCTGGGGCGTGCCTGCGTGGTGCCGGTGGTGAGCCGCCTCACGAGCGAAGGTTATGAGGTGAAGGTGATGTCACCCTGGCCCGATTACCCGACGGCGGATCCCGAAGCCGACACGGCGGTCATGAATCGCTACCTGGAGGGTTACATCCGCCAGGCGCCGGCGCAGTACTACTGGGTGCACAAGCGCTTCAAGACCCGCCCGGGCAATGAGCGTTCTTTCTACGCCGATCTCTGAACCGGCTCAGGTGGTCAGAAAGCCGCCGATCAAGGCGGCCACGCGTGCCGGTTGCTCGTGCACGATCCAGTGCGTGGCGCCGGGGACGCGCTCGATGCGCAGGTCTGGCACATACCCGTCCAGCCCTTCGAGCAGGGCTTCGGGCAGGGCGGTGTCGTTCAGTCCCCAGATCACCAGGGTCGGCCGCGTCACCATGGCCTTTTCGCGCGGCACCTGCACGGCTGTTGCCCCAGGATCGTCGGGCGTCGGTGGGCGCAGGGGCGACGCAGCGTAGTAAGCGCAAGGCCCCGCCAGCCCCTGGCGCCACACCGCGCGGTAGCGATCGCGCGTGGGTTCGTCAAGCCAGGCCCTTGGCCCGCTGTCGGCCGCCATGTGGGTGAAGAAGGGCCATAGGCGGGCGAAGTCGTTCTCGGCCAGCAGCGCGGGCGCGTCGGGCCGGATCAGGAAATTCATGTAGGCGCTGGCCGCCTGTTGCGCGGGCGACTGGGCCAGTTCACGCTGGAAGGTGGCGGGGTGCGGCGCGTTGACGATGACCAGTTGCCGAAGCAGGCCAGGCCGCTGCGCGGCGAGGCCCCAGGCCAGTGCACCGCCCCAGTCGTGCGCGATCAGGCCGGCCAGTTGACCTGGCGTGGGGCTGTCGGCGGTGATGGCCGTGACCAGTGCGCCAACGTCTTGCAGCAGAGGCTTGGCGCGGTAGGCCGATGGGTCGGAGGGGGCGCTCGACTGCTCGAAGCCGCGCAGGTTGGGCGCCACGCAGCGGTAGCCGCCGTGTTCGGCTTGAGCGAAATGCAGAAGCAGTTCGTCCCATACGAAGGCAGCTTCGGGAAAACCGTGCAGGAACAGCAGCACGGGGCGGCCGGGATCGCCGGCAGCGCGGCAACTCAGCGTGATGCCGTGGGGCAGGGCTTGTTGGAAAGTCTGGATCATGCGGGCTCTCCTCGAGCCCGCACGGTTCAGTCCAGCGCGGGCGGCTCGTCGTCGGGAACGGGGTCGGCCGCTTGGGCTGGTGCGTTGATGCCATGGGTCCATTGCCAGAGCAGCAGCGCCACCTCGTCCAGCCCCTTTTTCTTCAGGGCTGAGAAGAGTCTCGCCTCGCCACCGCCCGACTGCAGTCGCGCAATCGACAGCGCCTTTTGCGCTTCGGCGTGGTTGAGCTTGTCGGCCTTGGTGAGCAGCACCAGGAACTTCAGGCCTTCCTCGACCCGAGGCCGGATCACCTCCAGCAGGATCTCGTCGAGCTCGGTCAGGCCCACGCGCGGGTCGATCAGCAGCACCACGCCCTTGAGGTTTTCGCGCGTGAGCAAATAGTTGCCCATGACGCGCTGCCAGCGCAACTTGGCTTCGCGCGGCACGGCGGCATAGCCATATCCCGGCAGGTCGGCCAGTACCGCATCGGTCACGCCCTGTTTGCCGAGCGAGAACAGGTTGATGCTCTGCGTGCGGCCCGGCGTCTTGGACGCGAAGGCCAGGCGCTTCTGCTGCGTCAGCGTGTTGATGCAGGTGGACTTGCCCGCGTTGGAGCGCCCGACGAAGGCGATCTCGGGCACGTCCAGCGGGGGCAGGTGCTCGAGTTGCGGGGCGGTGGTGAGAAAACGGGCGGTGTGCAGCCAGCCGTGCGCGATCTTGGGATCGGGCTTGAGGGGATCGATGGTTTTTCCAGCTCGGGGTATCGGGGCTTTGAGGCCCGGGGCGTCGTGCGACGGCGAAGCGGTCTGGGGGGCTGGAGTGGGGCGGTGGGTCATTTGGGGGTTTTCCCGGTGGGACATTGTAAAATCGATTGGCTTTGTCCAGACAAACCGAGAATTCCCACAAACCGAACCCGTCGCAACCGACGCCCGCCCCGTCATGAAATTGCCTGTTTCCTTCCTTTGCGCCGCTGCTGCCGCAGCCCTGTCGTTCAGCGCCCAGGCGCAATCGGCCAAGCCCGATCTGGCCAAGGGCAGCGCCATGTACGGTCAGGTCTGCGTGGCCTGCCACGCGGCGGACGGCAACTCGACCACGCCGGCCAACCCGAAACTGGCGCAACAGCACCCCGAGTACCTCGTCAAGCAGTTGCAGGAATACAAATCGGGCAAGCGCGACAACGCCATCATGAAGGGCTTCGCTTCGGCCCTGTCCGACGCCGACATGCGCAACATTGCCTATTGGCTGGCCGATCAGAAGGCCAAGGGCGGCGCCGCCACCGACAAGGACTTGGTGCGCCTGGGTGAACGCATCTACCGCGGCGGGATCGCCGACCGCCAGATCGCCGCCTGCGCCGGCTGCCACAGCCCCAACGGCGCCGGCATTCCCGCGCAGTACCCGCGCCTGTCGGGCCAGCAGGCGGAGTACACCGCCACGCAGCTCAAGCACTTCCGCGACGGCACCCGCAAGAACAACGCGCAGATGGCCGGTGTGGCCGCCAAGATGAACGACCGCGAAATCCAGGCGGTGTCGGACTACATCGCCGGCCTGCGCTGATTGACTTTCAAGGGGCACAAGCCCCTCGTGCCCGGCCGGGATATAAGCCGACAATAATATTTGCCGGCACAATGCCATAAACCCCGTCGGGCGTTGAACCGCCAGCCAAAAAACACATCACATCAGGGCGCGTTCCGGGACTTCCGGGGCCGCCCTTTTTTGCTGCACCGTTCTGCCCTCATTCCTCCATGACCGTCTCCACCCAAGGCCTGCAAATTCGCACCGGCTCGCGCATCGTCAGCGAGCTGGTGGAGTTGCTGTCGTCGATGCGGTTTGCCATTTCGTTGCTCACCGTGATCTGCATCGCGTCGGTGATCGGCACGGTGGTCAAACAGCACGAACCTTTCATCAACTACGTCAACCAGTTCGGGCCTTTCTGGGCCGACGTGTTTGCCAGCGCGAACCTGTACTCGGTCTACAGCGCGTGGTGGTTCCTGTTGATCCTCGCGTTTCTGGTCGTCAGCACCAGCTTGTGCATCGCCCGCAACACGCCCAAGATCTTTGCCGACCTCAAGGCCTACAAGGAAAACATCCGCGAGCAGAGCCTGAAGGCTTTTCCGCACCGTGCCGAGGGTGAGTTGGGCGAAGCGCCCGAGGCCGCGGCGAACCGCATCGGCCAGACCCTGCTGGGATCGGGCTGGAAGGTCAAGCTGCAGTCGCGCACCACCCCGGCAGGCGCCGGCTGGATGGTGGCGGCCAAGGCCGGTGCGGCCAACAAGATCGGTTACCTCGCGGCGCACAGCGCCATCGTGCTGGTGTGCATTGGCGGTCTGCTCGATGGCGACCTGATGGTGCGCGCGCAGACCTGGTTCAACGGCAAGACGCCCTTCATGGGTGGCGGCCTGATCGCCGATGTACCGGCCCAGCACCGGCTCTCGGCCAGCAACCCCACCTTCCGCGGCAACCTGCTGGTGACCGAGGGCACGACGGCGGGCACGGCCATCCTCGCGCAGCCCCAGGGTGTGCTGCTGCAGGACCTGCCGTTCTCGGTCGAGCTCAAGAAGTTCATCGTCGAGTACTACGACACCGGCATGCCCAAGCTGTTCGCCAGCGAGATCGTGATCCACGACAACGAGACCGGCGAAAGCAAGGAAGCGCGGGTGGAGGTGAACCACCCCGCCAGCCACCGCGGCATCAACATCTACCAGTCCAGCTTCGATGACGGCGGCTCGCGCGTGAAGCTGCAGGCCGTGCCGCTGAACGGGCCCACGCGGCCGTTCGAGATCGAAGGCACCATCGGCAGCTCGACCGCACTGAGCAATGGCGACGACAAGCTCACGCTGGAGTACACCGGCCTGCGCGTGATCAACGTGGAGAACTTCGCCACCAGCAACGCCGCCGACGGCGTCGATGTGCGCAAGGTGGATCTTCGGGGCTCGATCGAAAGCCGCCTGGGCTCGGGCCACAAGACCGCGACGGAGAAGACGCTGCGCAACGTGGGGCCGAGCGTGTCTTACAAGCTGCGGGATGCGGCTGGTCAGGCGGTGGAGTACCACAACTACATGCTGCCGGTGGAGATCGACGGCGCGCGCGTGTACCTGCTGGGCCTGCGCGAGACGCCGGCCGAACCGTTCCGCTACCTCCGCATTCCCGTGGACGACAAGGATGGCCTCGACGGTTTCGTGCGCCTGCGCGCCGCCTTGGGCGACCCGCAGTTGCGCGATCTGGCGGTGCGCCGTTACGCGGCCTCGGCGGTGGAAGACGGCCGCCCAGAGCTGGCCGAAGCCTTGGCGGCCTCGGCAACGCGCGCCCTGGGCTTGTTTGCCGGTGCCGAGTCGGTGAACGCGCCTGGCGTGCAACCGGTGGCGGCCAACGGCACCACCGACAAGCCCATTCGCGGAGGCCTGCAGGCCGTCTCGGCCTTCCTTGAAAACAACGTGCCGTCCGCCGAGCGCGAGCGCGCGAGCGATGTGCTGGTGCGCATCCTCAACGGCACGCTGTTCGAGCTGATGCAGATCAGCCGCGAGCGCGCTGGCCTGCCGCCGCTGGAACGCAGCGAGGCCACGCAGCAGTTCATGTCGCAGTCGGTGATCAGCCTGAGCGACACCTTCTTCTACCCCGCGCCCATGACCTTCCAGCTCAAGGACTTCACGCATGTGCAGGCCAGCGTGTTCCAGGTCGCGCGAGCACCGGGCCAGAACATCGTCTACCTGGGCTGCCTGTTGCTCATTCTGGGCGTTTTTGCCATGCTCTACGTCCGCGAGCGCCGCCTCTGGGTCTGGCTCTCGCCCTCGGGTGAGCAATCCTCGCAGGCCCGCATGGCGCTGTCGTCGAACCGCAAGACGATGGACGCCGACCGTGAATTCGAGCTGTTGAAGACCCAATTGTTGAAGGTGCATCCATGAATACCGTCGCCGCCACCCAGACCATCGAACTGAAGAAGGGTCACTACGGGCAGGGCCTGGAGCCCGGTTACTGCGCGCGCCGCAATGTCTGGGACTGGCTGTTCGCGGTCTTCGTGATCGCGGGAGCCACCTGGGCCTTCATGCGCTACAACGCGGCCATGGACGGCTACGAGAAGGCCATCCTTGTGGGCACCGTGCCCAGCATGATCTGGCTGGGCTGGTTCTGGCGTCCGCTGCGCGCGCTCACCGTCGTGGTGGCGGCCACAGCGCTGCTCGCGATCTGGCTGTACCAGACACCCGCCGGCACGGCCGACCTCGCGCGGGCCGACCAGGTCTTCCTGCTGAAGTACTTCATCTCCAGCCAATCTGCCATTCTGTGGATGAGCGTGCTGTTCTTCATGAGCACCGCGTTCTACTGGGTCGGCATGTTCAAGCGCGCGGGCGACACCTTTGAACTGCTGGGTTCGCGCATGGCCTGGGTGGCGGTGACGCTGGCCCTGATCGGCACCATGGTGCGCTGGTACGAGAGCCATCAGATCGGCCCCGACATCGGACACATCCCGGTGAGCAACCTGTACGAAGTGTTCGTGCTGTTCTGCTGGATGACGACGGCTTTCTATCTTTATTACGAAGACCAGTACAAGACGCGTCGCATGGGCGCGTTCGCGATGCTGGTGGTTAGCGCCGCGGTGGGCTTCCTGCTCTGGTACACCCTGGTCCGCGAGGCGCATGCCATCCAGCCGCTGGTGCCCGCCCTCAAGAGCTGGTGGATGAAGCTGCATGTGCCGGCCAACTTCATCGGCTACGGCACCTTCGCGATTGCCGCGATGCTGGCCTTTGCCTACCTGATCAAGCAGAGCGCCACCGAAAGCCGCTGGTACAAGCTCGCGCCGCTGTGGCTGCTGGGCGTGGTGCTGTGCTTCGAGCCGATTGTGTTCCGCCAGTCAGCGGCGGAAAACGGCAGCAGCTACTGGTTCGTGTACTTCGGCGTTTCGGCGTTGATCGTGGGCGCCATCCTGTTCGGCCGCCGCCGCATTGCCGAGCGCCTGCCCAGCTTCGAGGTGCTCGACGACGTGATGTACAAGGCCATTGCGGTGGGCTTTGCGTTCTTCACCATCGCCACCGTGCTGGGCGCCCTTTGGGCGGCCGAGGCGTGGGGTGGTTACTGGAGCTGGGACCCGAAGGAAACCTGGGCGCTGATCGTCTGGTTGAACTACGCCGCCTGGCTGCACATGCGCCTCATCAAGGGCCTGCGTGGCACGGTCTCGGCCTGGTGGGCGCTGGTGGGCCTGGCGATCACGACCTTCGCCTTCATCGGCGTGAACATGTTCCTCTCCGGCCTGCACAGCTACGGCGAACTCTGACGCGCGTGGGCCAGGTTCCGGTGAGCGCGGCGGCGCCGGAACTTTGTGAGAACCGCTTCGGTCCTAAGATCGACGAACCCGCGACGCGGCATCTTCCGCCGTCGGGTGTCTTCAGCAAGGATGGTCCCATGCTCATTCGCACGCGCGACAATGGCTTCGAGCACCCCCTCTCCAGCGAGATCACGCCGCCGGCGGCCTACCAGAACCGGCGCCAATGGCTGCTGACCGCAGCGGCGATGGGCGGCATGGCTTCCTGGGCTTCGCGCGATGCCTGGGCGCAGGCCGCTTCGGTCACGCCCAAACCCGGCAAGCTCGCTGCCTTGCCCGGCAAGCGCTCCGCCGTGGACGGTGCGATGACGATGGAGGCGCTCACCTCCTACGACGACGTCAGCTCCTACAACAACTTCTACGAGTTCGGCACCGACAAGTCTGACCCCGTGGCCCAGGCCAAGACCCTCAAGCCCCGGCCCTGGACGGTGGCCGTTGAAGGTCTGGTGAACAAGCCCGGCACCTTCGACCTGGACGCCTTGCTCAAGCTCAGCCCGATGGAGGAGCGCATCTACCGGCTGCGCTGCGTCGAGGGCTGGTCCATGGTGATTCCCTGGGTGGGCTACTCGCTGAGCGAACTCATCAAGCAGGTGCAGCCTCAGGGCAGCGCCAAGTACGTCGAATTCGTGACGCTGGCCGACCCCAAACAGATGCCCGGCCTGCGCTCCAACGTGCTGGGCTGGCCTTATGTGGAGGGCCTGCGGCTGGACGAGGCCATGCACCCGCTGACGCTGCTGGCGTTCGGCATGTATGGTGAGGTGCTGCCCAACCAGAACGGTGCGCCGCTGCGCCTGGTGGTGCCCTGGAAGTACGGCTTCAAGAGCGGGAAGTCGCTGGTGAAGATCCGTTTCACCGACAAGGAGCCGCGCACGGCGTGGAACGTGGCTGCGCCACAGGAGTACGGCTTCTACTCGAACGTCAACCCCGAGGTCTCGCACCCGCGCTGGAGCCAGGCCACCGAGCGCCGCATCGGCGAGGGGGGTGGCTTGTTTGCCAAGCGCCGCCAGACGCAGATGTTCAACGGCTACGCGCCCCAGGTCGGCCAGCTCTACGCCGGCATGGATCTTCGCAAGCTGTATTGATCGGCATGCAGCGCCGCCCGCCTGCCGGAGGGCCGGTCAACCGCGTGCTCAGCCATGGCGCTGCCAAGCCGGTGGTGTTCGTGCTGGCCAGCTTGCCCTTTGTCTGGCTGGTGTTCGCGGCCTTTGCCGATCGGCTGGGGGCCAACCCGGCCGAGGCCCTGATCCGCTCGCTGGGCGATTGGACCCTGCGTTTCCTGGTGCTGGTGCTGGCGATCACGCCCCTGCGCGTGAGCCTGGGATGGCCCGCGTTGCTGCGCCTGCGGCGCATGGTGGGGCTGTTCGTGTTCTTCTACGCCTGCATGCACCTGCTGGCCTACGCTTGGTTCGACATGGAGTTTGATGTGGTGGGCGTCGCAGCCGACGTGGCCAAGCGCCCGTTCATCCTGGTGGGTTTCCTCTCCTGGCTGTTGCTGCTGCCGCTGGCGGCCACTTCGTTCAACCGCGCCATTCGCACGCTGGGGGCTCGGCGCTGGCAACTGCTGCACCGCGCGGTATACGTGATCGCGGGCCTCGCGGTGTTGCACTTCTTCTGGATGCGTGCCGGCAAGAACGACTTTGGGGAGGTGGCTGTGTACGCCGCGATCCTGGGGAGTCTGCTGGCCTGGCGCCTGTGGCGCCGACTCAAGAGCTGAGCCTGTTCAGGCCTGCTTGCCGCGCCAGCGCTCCACCAGCGCGATGGCTTCGCCCATGATGCCGCGGCGGAAGGCCAGCACGCACACCACGAAGATGAAGCCGATCACCATGGTCACCGACTCGCCCAGGCCATTGAACCAGTCGATGCCGGTCACGCCAGCCAGGAAATGGCCGATCTCGCCGAGCTTGTTCTCCAGCGCGATCACCACGGTGGCGCCCACCAGCGGGCCGGAGAGGGTGCCCAGGCCGCCCACCAGCGTCATCAGCACCACCGAGCCGGACATGGTCCAGTGCACGTCGGTGAGTGTGGCAAAGCCCATGGCCAGGGTCTTGAGCGAACCTGCCAGGCCGGACAGCGCGGCCGACAGCACGAACACCAGCAGCTTGAACCGCTGCGTGTCGTAGCCCAGCGAGATGGCGCGCGGCTCGTTTTCCTTGATCGCCTTGAGGATCTGGCCGAAAGGGGAGTGCACGATGCGCATGATGAGCAGGAACGCTGCCACTGTGATCAGCAAGGTGAAGTAGTACATGGTCATGTCGTTGCCGAGTTCGATGAAGCCCAGCAGCCGGCCGCGCGGCACACCTTGCAGACCATCCTCGCCCCCCGTGAAGGGCATCTGCAGGCAGAAGAAGAACAGCATCTGCGCCAGCGCCAGGGTGATCATGGTGAAGTAGATGCCTTGGCGGCGGATCGCGAGCGACCCTACCAGCCAGCCCAGCACCGCGCCCGCCAGGGTGCCGATCACCAGACCCAGCTCGGGCGGCACGCCCCAGACCTTCAGTGCGTGGCCGGTGACATAGGCCGAGCCACCCAGAAAGGCCGCGTGGCCGAACGAGAGCAGGCCCGTGTAGCCCAGCAGCAGGTTGAAGGCCGAGGCAAAGAGCGCGAAGCACAGCAGTTTCATCACCAGCACGGGGTAGATGCCGATGAAGGGAACGGCCAGCAGCCCCAGCAGGAGCAAGCCGTAGAGGATGTTCTTGGAAGTCGTGTTCATGCGGCTGGCTTCACTTTTCCTTGCCGAACAGGCCGGCCGGCCGGATCAGCAGCACGATGGCCATGATGACGAAGACCACGGTGGACGAGGCCTCGGGGTAGAAGACCTTGGTCAGTCCTTCGATGACGCCCAGGCCCAGGCCGGTGAGGATGGTGCCGAGAATGGAGCCCATGCCTCCGATCACCACCACGGCAAAGACGATGATGATGAGGTTCTGCCCCATGAGCGGAGACACCTGCATGATGGGCGCGGCCAGCACACCCGCCAGGCCCGCCAGCGCCACGCCAAAGCCGTAGGTCAGCGTGACCATCAGCGGCACGTTGATGCCGAAGGCTTCCACCAGCCGTGGGTTCTCGGTGCCCGCGCGCAGGTAGGCGCCGAGCTTGGTCTTTTCGATCACGTACCAGGTGGCGAAACACACCACGAGCGAGGCCAGCACCACGAAGCCGCGGTAGTTCGGCATCACCATGAAACCCAGGTTGGTGGCGCCCGAGATGGGAGCGCTGTAGGGCAGGCCCGAGACCCCGTAGGCCGAGCGAAGCACGCCTTCCAGCATCAGCGTGAGGCCCAGCGTGAGCAGAAGGCCGTAGAGGTGGTCGAGGCGGTAGATCCAGCGCAGGAAAAGCCGTTCGATGACAATGCCCACCACGCCCACGGCCAGCGGGGCGAGCACGATCATCACCCAGAAGTTCAGTTCCAGGTAGTTCATGCCCATCCAGGTCAGCACCGCGCCCAGCATGAACAGCGCGCCGTGCGCGAAGTTGATGACGTTGAGCAGGCCGAAGATGACCGCCAGCCCCAGGCTCAGGATGGCGTAGAACGAGCCGTTGACCAGGCCCAGCAACAACTGGCCCAGCAGGGCGGACAAGGGTATTCCGAAGAAGTCCATCGGCAGGGCGTGGGTTGGGGGTGGGTGAGGTCAGGCCGTGTGGACAGGGACACCTGCGGGCCGCAGCCCGCAGGTGTCCCGCTCAGATCACTTCCAGAGCTTGCACTTGGAGTCGGCCTTGGTCGTGAAGACCGAATCGCCCGGCAGCGTGGCGGCCACCTTCATGTAGTCCCACGGCTTGGTGGACTCGGCGGGCTTCTTCACCTCCAGCAGGTACATGTCGTGCACGTAGCGGCCATCGGGGCGGATGTTGCCCTTGCCGAAGAAGTCGTTGATCGGCATCTTCTTGAGCTGTTCCATCACCTTGTCGCTGTCGGTCGTCTTGGCCGCCGTCACCGCTTTCAGGTAGGTGGTGGTGGCCGAGTAGTTGGCGGCCTGGATGCTGGTCGGCATGCGCTTGGCCTTGTCGAAGAACTTCTTGGCAAACGCACGGCTCGCATCGTCCTTGTCCCAGTACCAGCTGTCGGTCAGGTACATGCCCTGCGTGTCCTTCAGGCCCAGGCTGTGCACGTCGGTGATGAACATCAGCAGGCCCGCGAGCTTCATCGTCTTGGTGATGCCGAATTCGCTCGCGGCCTTGATCGAGGCGATGGTGTCGCCGCCCGCGTTGGCCAGGCCGAGGATCTTGGCGCCCGAGCTCTGGGCTTGCAACAGGAAGGAGGAGAAGTCCGAGGTGTTGAGCGGCGCGCGCACCGCACCCTTCACGGCACCGCCGGCCGCCTTCACGACGTTGCCGGTGTCGGTTTCCAGCGCGTGGCCGAAGGCGTAGTCGGCCGTCAGGAAGAACCAGTCCTTGCCGCCCTGCTTCACGATCGCACTGCCGGTGCCCTTGGCCAAGGCCACGGTGTCGTAGGCGTAGTGCACGGTGTAGGGAGAGCAGGCGTCGTTGGTGAGCGCGGACGAGCCCGCGCCGTTGACGATGTACAGCTTCTTCTTCTCTTCCGCCACCTTGGCCGTGGCCAGGGCGGTGCCGGAGTTGGTGCCGCCGATCATGACGTCCAGGCCTTGCGTGTCGATCCACTCGCGGGCCTTGGAGGCGGCGATGTCGGCCTTGTTCTGGTGATCGGCGCTCAGCAGCTCGATGGGCTTGCCCAGCACCTTGCCACCGAAGTCGTCGATGGCCATCTGGATCGCCATGGCGCCGTTCTTGCCGTCCACGTCGGAGTACAGGCTCGACATGTCGGTGGTGAAGCCGATGCGCACTTTGTCCTGTGCGTGGGCGGCGGTGAACAGCCCCGCGGCACCCAGTGCCAGGGTGAGCAGTTTGACGGTGTGTTTCATGCTGTCAGTCTCCGTTGAGGTGGCGGTTGGGGGAAAACGGTGATCGGTGAACGGGGCGAGGGCGCTCAGACGCCCAGCAGTTCGTGAAGAACAGGCATCTTTTCGGTCAGCTGGGAGGCGTTGAAGTGCTCGACCATGCGGCCGTGCTCCATCACGTAGAAGCGATCGGCCAGCGGGGCGGCGAAGCGGAAGTTCTGCTCCACCATGACCACGGTGTAGCCCTTGCTCTTGAGCATCTTGATCATGCGGGCCAGGGCCTGCACGATCACGGGCGCGAGGCCTTCGGAGATTTCGTCGAGCAGCAGCAGGTGGGCGCCGGTGCGCAGGATGCGGGCCACGGCCAGCATCTGCTGCTCACCGCCGGACAGGCGCGTGCCCTGGCTATGCCGGCGCTCGGCCAGGTTGGGAAACATCTCGTAGATGTCGTCCACCGACATGCCCTTGCCCGAACCCTTGAGCGTGGGGGGCAGCAGGAGGTTTTCCTCGCACGAGAGGCTGGCGAAGATGCCGCGTTCCTCGGGGCAGTAACCGATGCCGTGGCGCGCGATGCGGTGGGTGGGCAGGTGGATGAGCTCCTGCCCGTTGCTCTGGATGGAGCCCTTGCGCGAGCCGGTGAGGCCCAGGATGGCGCGCAGCGTGGAGGTGCGGCCCGCGCCGTTGCGCCCGAGCAGGGTGACGACCTCGCCCGGTTGCACGACCATGTCCACGCCATGCAGCACATGCGATTCGCCGTACCAGGCCTGCAGGTTCTTGATCTCGAGCGCCGGTGCGGTCATCAGTGCGCTCCCTGGAGCTGGCCGTCGGTGGTGCCCATGTAGGCCTCCATCACAGCGGGGTTGCCCGAGACCTGGGCATACGAGCCTTCGGCGAGCACGGCCCCGCGTTGCAGCACCGTGATGGTGTCGGCGATGTTCGAGACCACGCCCATGTTGTGCTCCACCATCAGGATGGTGCGGCCGGTCGCCACCTTCTTGATGAGCTGGGTCACGCGGTCCACGTCTTCGTGGCCCATGCCCTGGGTGGGTTCGTCCAGCAGCATCAGCTCGGGCTCCATGGCCAGTGTGGTGGCGATCTCGAGCGCGCGTTTGCGACCATAGGGCAGGTTGACCGTGGTCTCGCGCGCGAAATCCTGCAGGCCCACTTCGGTCAGCAGATGGTGTGCCCGCTCGTTGAGCTGGTTGAGCGAACGTTCGCTCCTCCAGAAGTGATAGGCCGTGCCCAGCTGGCGCTGCAGGCCGACGCGCACGTTCTCGAGCACGCTCAGGTGAGGAAACACCGCCGAGATCTGGAAGGAGCGGATGATGCCGCGGCGCGCGATCTGCGCCGGCTGCTCACGCGTGATGTCCTGACCGTTGAACAGGATCTGGCCTTGCGTCGGCTCCAGGAACTTGGTCAGCAGGTTGAAGCACGTGGTTTTGCCAGCGCCATTGGGTCCGATCAGTGCATGAATCGCCCCGCGCTGGACGCGCAGATTGACGTCGTTGACCGCGGTGAAACCCTTGAAGGACTTGGTGAGCTGGCGCGTTTCCAGAATGGTGTCGCTGGTCTTGTCGTGCATGGGTTGGGGGCGCTTCCAGAAGGCCGTCGGGCCATGTTGCTGTGCACAATGTCGACGGATTCTGGAGGACTCGATCTGCACGGCCTATAGGTGCAAACACCGAGGGGGTATGGCGGCCCGCTGCACCATGAGAGGGCATGCGGCCTGGCGCCGCGTGCATGCACAAAAGGGTGTCGCGCGCGCGACGGCGCGACGGTCAGAGCAGGCGTTCGAGCCGTGTCTGGTCAGTCAGGGATTCGCGCGCGCGGATCAGGTGCGCATGAGCACCATCCACCAGCACTTCCGCCGCGCGGCCCCGCGTGTTGTAGTTGCTGGCCATGCTCATGCAGTACGCGCCCGCCGACAGCACGGCCAGCAAGTCACCCGACTGCACCGCGAGCGCGCGGTCGCGGCCGATCCAGTCGCCGCTCTCGCACACGGGGCCCACCACGTCCCAGGTCGGTGCGTCTTCTGACGCGCGCGGTGCGACCGGCACGATGCGGTGAAACGCCTGGTACATCGCCGGGCGCGGCAGATCGTTCATGGCCGCGTCCACGATCAGGAAGTTCTTCTGCTCGCCGGGCTTGAGGTACAGCACCTCGGTGAGGCACACGCCGGCATTGCCCACCAGTGAGCGGCCGGGCTCGATGCAAATCTGGCGGTCGCCGAAACCCCGCACGTCCAGGCGCTGCAACAAGGCCTGCCAGAGTACGTCGGCTTCCGGTGGGTTGTCACCCTGGTAGTCGATGCCCAGGCCGCCGCCGAAGTCGATGTGTTCGATCGGCACGCCGGCCGCCTCGATCTGTTCCACAAGGTCGAGCACGCGGTCCATGGCATCGAGGTAGGGCCCGGTCTGTGTGATCTGGGAGCCGATGTGGCAGTCGATGCCGACCACACGCAGACCTTCGCACGCGGCGGCGTGCTGGTAGGTCGACAACACGTCCTCGTGCGCGATGCCGAACTTGTTGCCCTTGAGGCCGGTGGAGATGTACGGGTGGGTCTGTGCGTCCACGTTGGGATTGACACGGATGCTCACCGGCGCGCGCAGGCCCATGCCCCGGGCCACCTCATCGAGCACGTCGAGCTCGGCGCGGCTTTCCACGTTGAAACAGCCGATGCCTACGGAGAGCGCCTGGCGCATCTCGGCGCGCGTCTTGCCCACACCGGAAAAGATGACCTTGGTGGGATCGACGCCCACCGCCAGGGCGCGTTCGAGTTCGCCGCCCGAGACGATGTCCAGACCGCAGCCCGCGGCCACCAGGGTCTGCAGGATCGCCAGCGATGAATTGGCTTTCATGGCGTAGCAGATCAGGTGCCGACGCCCGGCCAGGCCACGCTGGTACGCGGCCAGTGCCTGCAACATGGCGGCGCGGCTGTACACGAACAGCGGCGTGCCATGCTCGCGAGCCAGCGCGGCCAGAGACGCGCCTTCGACCATGAGTTGCTGGTCCTGGTAGGTGACGAACGGCGGCAACGGGGTGGTGGGCAGGCCGGCGAGTGTGGTCATGCGAGCGGTGCGAAGCAAAGAGGGCGGTGAATCAACGCTGCGCTGGGGTGGCGGGCGTCTCGGCGGGAGCCGTTGGAGCGGGGGAGGATGACTTCTTGGGCGCGGGCGCGTTGGGATCGGGCAGGTACAGGGGGCCCTTTTGGCCACACGCCGCGAGCACCAAGGCGCTCACGGCGATGGCCATGCCACGCGAGGGGCCGATGGCCCGACCTAGAATGCGTTTCAAACCAAACATCGACGCATTGTAATGACCGACACCGAGTACCAGGACCGCGCAGAAGCGCTGCTTCGGGCGATTGAACTGGCCTGCGACCGCATCAACGACGAGACCGATGCCGACGTCGACAACCAGCGGGTGGGCGGCATGATCACCCTGACCTTCGCCAACGGCAGCCAGATCATCATCAACCTGCAGAAACCGCTGCACGAGGTGTGGATGGCTGCGCGCGCCGGTGGCTTCCACTACAAGCACGACGGCCGAGCCTGGATGGATACCAAGGGGCAGGGCGAGTTCTTTGCCCACCTCTCGCGTTGCGCCTCGGAGCAGGCCGGGCAGTCGCTGGGTTTCAGTTCCTGAAGAGGTCCAGGATGCTGCGGCGCTCTTCGGTAGGTCCTGCAGGGGGCTTGCTGATAGGGACACCGTTGGCATCCAGCTCGGGTGGCGCCCCGGTGGCTCCCGGCAGGGGGTCTTGCAATCCCAGGCTGTGCACACCCCGTCCTGGGCCGAACTCCTCGTAGTACCACTCACCGCCCACGTTGATCACGCCGGAGGGTGGTGTGTAGGATGCAACGGGAACGCCTTTGAGGGCCTCCGACATGAAGGAAATCCAGATCGGCAGGCTCAGGCCGCCGCCGGTTTCGCGGCTGCCGAGGTTGCGCGGCGAGTCGTAACCCACCCAGGCCGCGGCCACCAGGGTGGGCTGGTAGCCAACAAACCAGGCATCGACCGAATCGTTGGTGGTGCCGGTCTTGCCGTACAGGTCGGTCCGCTTCAGCGTGGCCTGCGCCCGCGCGGCCGTGCCGGACCGGGTGATCTCCTGCAGCAGGCTGTTCATGATGAAGGCATTGCGAGGTTCGATCGCGCGTTGCTCTTCGGTGGGGCTCACTTCCGGCGCTTCGTACAACAGCTTGCCCTTGTGGTCGCTCACCCGCAGGATGAGGGTGGGTGCGATGCGGTAGCCACCATTGGCAAACACAGCGTAGCCGGTGGCCATCTGCATCGGGGTGACCGAGCCCGCGCCGAGCGCCATCGTGAGGTACGGAGGGTGTTTGTCGGCATCGAAGCCGAAACGCGACACCCACTGCTGCGCACTCTGCGTGCCGACCAGCTGCAGCACGCGAATGGACACCATGTTCTTCGACTTGGCCAGCGCGCGCCGCACCGACATGGGGCCTTCGAACTGACCGTCGTAGTTCTTCGGTTCCCACGGCTTGCCGCCGGTTTCACCCGCAGAGTAGAAGAGCGGTGCATCGTTGACCACCGTCATCGGCGTCACGCCCTTTTCCAGTGCCGCGGAGTAGATGAAAGGCTTGAAGCTCGAACCGGGCTGGCGCCAGGCCTGAGTGACGTGGTTGAACTTGCTCTTCTGGAAGTCGAACCCGCCGACCAGGGCAATCACCTTGCCCGAACGGGGGTCCAGCGCCACGAAGGCCGACTCGACCTCCGGCAGCTGTGTGATGCGCCAGACCTTAGGCGCTGTCTGCACGACGCGGATCACCGCGCCCGGCCGGATCTTGACGTTGGGGCCCGCTTTGTCGGACAGGCCCGATTGCACGGGCTTGAGGCCCTCACCGGTGATTTCGAACGGCTCGCCATCCTGGCGCACGGCCACCACGCGCTTGGCATTGGCCTCCAGCACGACCGCCGACAGCAAGTCGTCGTTGTCCGGGCGATCCGTCAGCGCCTCGTCGATGGCGTCGTCGCGCGCCGCCTTGTCTTCCGGCAGGTCGATGAACAACTCCGGCCCCCGGTAGAACTGGCGCCGCTCGTAGTCCAGCACCCCCTGGCGCACGGCACGGTAGGCCGCGAGTTGTTCGTTCGCCTTGATGGTGGTCGTCACGACCAGGCCTCGCGTATAGGCTTCCTCACCATACTGGGAGACGATGGACTGGCGCACCATCTCAGCCACGAACTCGGCGTGAGGCCGGTTCGAGGGGTTCAATGCCCGCAGCTGGAGCTGCTCGGCCTTCGCCACTTCGGCTTCTTCGGGAGTGATGAAGCCGTTTTCCACCATCCGGTCGATGATGTGCAACTGGCGTGCGCGCGCGCGGCGCGGGTTCTTGACGGGGTTGTAAGCGGAAGGCGCCTGGGGCAGACCGGCGAGCATGGCCGCTTCCGCAATGGTCACATCCTTCAGGGATTTACCGAAGTAGATCTGCGATGCGGCGGAAAAACCGTAGGCCCGCTGCCCCAGGAAGATCTGATTCATATAGATCTCGAGGATCTGCTCCTTGGTCAGCATGTGCTCCAGCTTGAACGTCAGGAGCACCTCGTAGATCTTGCGGGTGTAACTCTTCTCGGCGGACAGGTACACATTGCGCGCCACCTGCATGGTGATGGTGGACGCCCCCTGGCTCTTGGCCTGCCGCAGATTGGCGAGGGCTGCGCGAAGCATGCCACGGTAGTCGACGCCGTTGTGTTCGAAGAAGCGAGCGTCTTCGATGGCCAGCACCGCGTGCTTCATGACCGCGGGGATCTCGTTGATGGTGAGCAGGTTGCGCCGCTCTTCACCAAACTCGCCGATCAACGAGCCATCGGACGAGATCACCCTCAAAGGCAGCTTGGGCCGGTAGTCGGCCAAGCCGGCCACCTCGGGCAGATTGGGATAGGCCACCGCGAGCGCGATGCCCACGGCCATCAACACGCACGCAACACCCGCCACCGCCAGTCCGGCCAGACCCACCACCAAGCGACCGGCCCAGATGAGTGCGGTTCGCCCAGTCAATACTGATGCGTCAGAGGGGCGAGGCGAAGAAGTGTCGTTCTTGGGCATGCAGTCGTTCAGAGCCGGAGCCCGTGATTATAAAAATCGGGATGACGAGCTCAGATGGGCTCGGCAAGCATATTGTGAGTTGTTGTGTATTTCCCGGCCAAACGGCCGATGAAGCGGTAAACACCGGGTCCAGGATGCGTATGCTTTTGACAACGTTTCAGTTTGTCTCAAAGGCAAAAAATCTTTGCTGGACAAGGGGCTTACTGCTAGCATTCAAGTGAATTATTAAGTTTGGCGACGCCTGTCGCCATCATTTTTGGGGGCCACCTTGATCTCATTGGGGTCGTTATTCAGCCGGGAACCGGCGCCCTTGTTGGGCATCGATGTCAGCTCATCCAGCGTCAAACTGGTGGAGCTGAGCCGCAACCGTTCGGGCGACCTGGTGCTGGAGCGTTGCGCCATGGAGCCTCTGGAGCGAGGCTGGATCACCGACGGCAATATCGAGAAGTTCGATGAGGTGGCCGAAGCGGTGCGTCGTGTGGTCCGCAAGAGCGGCAGCAAGACCAAGAATGTGGCGCTTGCCTTGCCAGCGTCGGCCGTGATCACCAAGAAGATCATTCTGCCTGGCGGCCTTTCCGACAAGGAACTTGAGGCCCAGGTCGAATCGGAAGCCAATCAATACATTCCCTTTTCGCTTGACGAGGTCAGCCTCGACTTCTGCGTCATCGGCCCGAGCGCCAATTCCGTGGGCGATGTGGAGGTGCTGATTGCCGCGTCGCGCAAGGAGAAGGTCTCGGACCGCCAAGGTTTGGCCGAGGCGGCCGGGCTCAAGCCGGTCGTGATGGACGTGGAGTCCTACGCTTCCCGAATGGCCGCAGGCCGCGTGATTGAAACCCTGCCCAACCAGGGTGTGGACTCGCTCGTCGCTCTGTTCGAGGTAGGCGCATTGACCACCAGCATGCAGGTGATGCGCAACGATGACGTGCTGTATGAACGCGATCAGGCCTTTGGCGGCGCTCAGCTGACGCAGCTGATCGTGCGCCAGTACGGCTTTTCGTCGGATGAAGCCGAGGCCAAGAAGCGCTCTGGTGACTTGCCCGACGACTACCGCTCTGCGGTGCTCGACCCCTTCATCGAAAGCATGGCGCAGGAAGTCGGCCGTGCCCTCCAGTTCTTTTTCACCAGCACGCCGTACAACAAGGTGGACCACATTCTCCTCGCTGGCGGCAGCGCGGCGTTGCCGGGCCTGACCGAGGCCGTGACCCACCAGACATCGTTCGCCTGCATGGTGATCAATCCTTTTGACGCCATGGAAATGGCGGCTTCCGTACAGGCCCGCAAGATGTCCCGCGAAGCGCCGTCGTACCTGACCTCCACGGGCTTGGCGCTCCGGAGGTTCTACCAATGATCCTCATCAACCTGTTGCCTCACCGCGAGGCGACCCGCAAGCGGCAAAAGGACCAGTTTTTCACGCAGTTGGGTTTGTCCGCGCTGTTGGGTGGGGTGATCTGCGGGGCGGTTTTCACTTGGTACCAGGGACAGATTTCGGCGCAACAGGATCGAAATATCTTTCTCCAGGGTGAAATCACGAAGCTGGATGCCGAGATCAAGGACATCGCCAATCTGCAGCGCGAAATCGCCTCCTTGCGCGCTCGCCAGACGGCGGTGGAGAACCTGCAGGGTGACCGCAATCTGCCCGTGCACTTGCTGGACGAGCTGGTTGCGCAACTGCCCGATGGGGTCTACCTCACCAGCATGAAGCAGGAAAACCAGAGCGTGTTGCTGGTGGGTGTGGCCCAGTCGCAAGAGCGCGTCTCTGATTTGTTGCGCAACCTGTCGAACAACAGCCCCTGGTTGGTGCGACCGGATCTGGTTGAAATCGTATCGGCCAGGCCTTCGGCGGGAAGCCGAGATCAGCGCCGCGTCTCGAATTTCACCATCCGTGTTTCGCTGAAGCGTCCTTCCGCGCCTCCGGCCTCCGCCGCGCCAGCTGCGCAGCGCAAAGTCTGAACAAGGGTCGCGCAACATGGCCAGAACGCCCAAGATCGCTGTGGATTTCAAGGGAATCCAGGACAAGCTCAAAGCCCAGTTCACAGGACTGGACCCCAACGACCCGTCACAATGGCCGGGCCTGCCTCGCAACCTGTTGTTTGTGGCGGTGTGCGTGGCGGTGGTTGCCGCGCTGTGGTTTGCCTGGCTCAAGAATTCGGATGAAGAGTTGATTGCCGAAAAGGCGCGCGAGGTGCAATTGCGCGAAGACTATCGCAAGAAGCTCGTGCAAGCCGTCAATCTGGACGCCCTGCGCAAACAGCTCGAGCAGGTTCAGCAGTACGTGACGCAACTTGAAAAGCAACTGCCCAGCAAGGCCGAGATGGATGCGCTGCTGTCGGACATCAACCAGGCCGGTCTGGGCCGGAGTCTGCAGTTCGAACTCTTTCGCCCGGGCCAGGTGAGTGTGAAGGAGTACTACGCGGAATTGCCAATCTCGGTGCGCGTGACCGGGACTTACCACGACATTGGATTGTTCGCGGCCGACATCGCGAACCTCTCTCGCATCGTCACCCTCAACAATTTGACCTTGACGCCTATCAGAGACCGCGAAGGGGTTCTGACCCTGGATTGCACGGCCAAGACTTTCCGGTATCTGGATCAGGAAGAAATTGCTGCGCAGCAAAGGGCTGCTGCACCAAAGGGAGCCAAGCCGTGACGCACCGCCGATGGATCCCAACGGTCGCTGTTGTGTTGCTCGCGTCGACCCTGGCCGCATGTACTTCGTCCGGACAGGATGAACTGCAGGTCTGGATGCAGACCGAGCGCAACTCGATCAAACCTTCTGTCCAGCCCATCCCGGAGCCCACCAAGTTCGTTCCTCAAGCCTACCTGGGTGAGCGCCAGATGCAGCCGTTCAGCGAAGAGAAGCTGGCGAGCGTGCTGCGCGGCAGCCAGTCAGCGCCCGTGGTCAACGCGGGTCTCCTCGAGCCCGAATTGAACCGACGCAAGCAACCTCTCGAAGCCCATCCGCTGGACGCGATGGCCATGGTGGGTAGCCTTAACCGCGATGGAAAACTGGTGGCGCTGGTGAAGGTGGACAGCCTGCTGTACCAGGTCAGGCCCGGCAACTACCTGGGGCAGAACTTCGGACGCGTCACGCGCATCACCGAGACCGAGGTGGTGATGCGCGAGATCGTGCAGGATTCGGCGGGGGAATGGATCGAGCGCGCTGCGGCGCTGCAATTACAAGAGGGTGCTTCTAAATGAACAAGCCAAACAGGGCAACGGGATTCGCAGCATTGGGGCGAGGGGTGCTCAAGGGGGCCGTGCTCGTCTGCATGACGTTGACCACCGTGTGGGCGCAGGCTCAAAACGCGATCCAATCAATCACGGGGGGCATTCAAGGGGGCGTGGAGGTCATCCGCATCAACACCACCCAGCCTTTGGCTGCCTTGCCCACGGGGTTCACCATCCAGGCACCCGCGCGCATCGCTCTGGATTTCCCCGGCGTGGCCAACGCCATTGGGCGCAATGCAGTCGACATCAATGAAGGCAACCTTCGCTCGGCCAACGTGGTGCAGGCGGGTGATCGCACCCGTGTGGTCATCAACCTGAAGCAGTCGGCCGCGTATGAAGCCAGGATTGAAGGCAAGACCTTGCTGGTGGTGTTGGAGCGTGCTCAACCGGTGACTGCCGCGACGGTGCCACCTTCGGCCTTTGCCGAAAACCGCAACCGCGACGTGGCCGCCTTGCGGGACATCGACTTCCGCCGTGGTGTTGGCAATGCGGGCCGTGTGGTGGTCGAACTGGCCAACAACCAGGTTGGTGTGGACATTCGTCAGCAGGGACAGAACCTGGTCGTCGAATTTCTCAAGACCTCGCTGCCCGAAGGCCTGCGCCGCCGCCTGGATGTCAGCGATTTCGGCACACCGATTCAAAGCGTGACCACCTCGCAGGCCGGTGACCGCGTGCGCATGGTGGTGACCCCGACGGGCAACTGGGAGCATTCGGCGTACCAGAGCGACAACCAGTTCGTGCTGGAAGTGCGTGAACAGAAAATCGATTCTTCCAAGCTGACGCAGGGGCCGGGCTACAACGGCGAGAAGCTGTCGCTCAATTTCCAGAACATCGAGGTTCGTTCGCTGCTGCAAGTCATTGCGGATTTCACCAACTTCAATATCGTGACCTCCGACTCGGTCACCGGTGCGGTCACGCTGCGACTCAAGGATGTGCCTTGGGACCAGGCGCTGGACATCATCCTGCAGGCCAAAGGCCTGGGCATGCGCAAGTCCGGCAATGTGCTGTGGATCGCGCCCAAGGATGAGATCGCGGCCCGCGAGAAGCAGGAGCTGGAGTCCAAGGTGTCGATCGAAAGCCTGGAGACCCTGAGAACGCAGGGCTTCCAGATGAACTATGCCAAGGCGGCCGACATCGCAGCGCAACTCACGGCGGGTGGCAGCAGCACTTCCTCCGCGGGAGGGTCGACCGGTGCGCGCATCCTGTCCGATCGCGGCAGCGTGATTTCCGAGCCCCGGACCAACCAGCTCTTCGTGACCGACATCGCGTCGCGCCTTGAGCAAGTGCAGGAGTTGATCCGCAAGCTCGACATCCCGATCCGTCAGGTGATGATCGAGGCGCGCATCGTGGAAGCCGATGACACCTTTGGCAAATCCCTGGGCGTGCGCCTGGGTGGTGGTGTCCGCGGCTTTGGCGTGGGATCGGCCAACGGCAGCCCGATCCAAGGCAATTTCGGTTCGAACTACGGCGCCGCGTCGTCGCTGGCGGGCCCTACGCTGACGTCGGCGCCCTTCGTCAACCTGCCCGCCAATCCCAGCAATGCGCAGGCGGCCTCTTTTGCGCTGTCGTTGTTCAATCCCAGTGCGTCCCGTTTCCTGAGTCTTGAAATTTCGGCGCTCGAATCGGATGGCAAGGGTCGCATCGTGTCGAGCCCGCGTGTGGTCACGGCCGATCAGGTCAAGGCCTTGATCGAACAGGGCACGGAATTCCCCTACCAGACGGCAACCTCCAGTGGTGCCACGGCGATTGCGTTCCGCAAGGCCAACCTGAAGCTGGAGGTGACGCCGCAGATCACGCCCGAAGGCAACATCATTCTCGACCTCGACATCAACAAGGACAGCCGTGGTGAGTCGACGCCGGACGGTATCGCGATCAACACCAAACACGTGCAGACGCAGGTGCTGGTGGAGAACGGCGGAACGGTGGTGATCGGTGGCATCTTCGAGCAGACCGAACGCGATGAAGTCAACAAGGTGCCCCTGCTGGGCGACTTGCCCGCCGTGGGCAATCTGTTCAAGTCGCGCAACCGTGTCGCGAACAAGTCCGAACTCCTGATCTTCATCACACCACGTGTATTGGGGCGCGCGGCAATCAATTGAGCGTTTCATCGAGCTATCTGATCGGCTTGCCAGGATCCGGCAAGTCGACGGTCGGGCGGCAACTGGCCCGACGCCTCGCTCTCCCCTTCTTCGATTCCGACCATGTGATCGAGCAGCGCCTGGGTTGTTCGATCCGGGAGTTTTTCGAGCGGGAGGGCGAAGCGCGTTTTCGCGACCTCGAAGCCTCGGTCATCGATGAGTTGACGCAAGGACCGGTGGCTGTCGTGTCCACCGGCGGCGGGTCGGTCTTGCGGCCCGAAAACCGCGAGCACCTGCACGAGCGTGGCAGGGTCTTCTACTTGAAGTCCACGCCGGAAGAGGTGTACCGCCGGCTGCGATACGACCGCAACCGGCCCTTGCTGCAGGTGGAAGACCCGTTGCAGCGCATTCGCGACCTGTTCGACGTGCGCGATCCCCTCTACCGTCAGACCGCGCATTTCGTCATCGAAACCGGTCGCCCTTCTGTGGCCACGCTGGTCAACATGATCGTGATGCAGCTGGAGCTCGATGGGTCGGTGGCGCCCGCTTCCGCGCCCCCACCCGCCCCTGGCGCGCCTTAGCGCTTTCCAGACCTTTGGGACGGACACCGAATAAACTCGGTGTCCATGACTTCATCGCACACGGCCCCGCGCACCCAACGGGTGGACATCGATTTCGGCGATCGCAGCTATGGCATCGTGATTGGTGCCTGCCTGCTGGACGCGCCCGAGAGCTATGCCGATCTTCCCAGCGCCGCCAGCGCCATGATCGTCACAAACCAGACGGTGGGGCGTTTGTACCGGGACCGCCTGGTCGACGCTCTGGCGCCGCGCTACAAGGCGATTCACACCGTGGTGCTGCCGGATGGCGAGGCGTACAAGACCTGGGAATCGCTCAACCTCATTTTCGATGCCTTGTTGTCCAACGGTTGCGACCGCAAGACCGTGCTCTTTGCGTTGGGTGGTGGTGTGGTCGGCGACATGGCGGGATTCGCTGCCGCGAGCTACATGCGTGGCGTCCCGTTTGTGCAGGTTCCAACCACCTTGCTTGCGCAGGTGGATTCGTCCGTGGGGGGCAAGACGGCCATCAACCACCCTTTGGGCAAAAACATGATCGGGGCCTTTTACCAGCCTCAGCGTGTGCTGTGCGACCTCGACGTGCTCAAGACCTTGCCCGAGCGGGAGCTCAGCGCGGGGTTGGCCGAGGTCATCAAGTACGGACCGATTGCCGACATGGCTTTCCTGGATTGGGTCGAAAGCAACATGGATGCTCTCATGGCGCGCGACGCCGACGCGCTTGCTTTCGCCGTGCGCCGCAGCTGCGAGATCAAGGCCTGGGTGGTGGGCCAGGACGAACGCGAGTCGGGCATGCGCGCGATTCTGAATTTTGGCCACACCTTCGGGCACGCCATCGAAGCGGGCATGGGTTATGGGGCTTGGCTGCATGGCGAAGCGGTGGGTTGCGGCATGGTCATGGCCGCGCGCCTGTCGGCGGCCTTGGGGCTGGTGGACGCTGCTTTTGTCGAGCGCCTGACCGCTCTGGTGCGGCGCGCGGGCTTGCCCACGGTGGCGCCCGTGCTGGACGCCCAGGACAATGTGGGCCGTTATCTGGAGCTGATGCGGGTGGACAAGAAATCCGAAGCTGGTGCCATCAAGTTCGTGGTGATCGATGCCCCAGGCCACGCCAGCATGCGCAGCGCCCCCGACGCGGTGGTGGCCCAGGTGATCGAAGCCAGTTGCCGGGCCTGATGGCCGTGCCGCCCACCCCCACCGGGCTGGCGGATTTCGCCAGCGATCCGGCGCTCAGCCGGGGACGTCGCCATCCTGAGCCCGAAGCGCCGACCCGCACCGCGTTCCAACGCGACCGGGACCGCGTGATCCATTCGACCGCGTTCAGGCGGCTGGTCTACAAGACCCAGGTGTTCCTGAACCATGAAGGCGACCTGTTCCGCACGCGCCTGACCCATTCGCTGGAGGTCGCCCAGCTGGGCCGGAGCATCGCGCGCTCGCTGCGCCTCAACGAAGACCTTGTCGAGGCCATTGCCCTGGCCCACGATCTGGGCCACACGCCTTTTGGCCATGCCGGGCAGGATGCCCTGAACGCCTGCCTCAAGGCCGCGTCCGCGCAAGCGGTGCCCGGCGATACCGACAGCTGGGGATTCGAACACAACCTCCAGAGCCTGCGCGTGGTCGATGAACTGGAAGAGCGCTACCCCGATTTCGACGGTTTGAACCTCTGCTTCGAGACCCGCGAAGGCATTCTCAAACACTGCTCCCGAGCCAATGCCCAGCGGCTGGAGCAACAGGAGCCGGGCGGCGTGGCATCGCGGTTCCTGCAGGGGGGATCGCCCTCGCTGGAGGCGCAGTTGTGCAACCTGGCCGACGAGATCGCCTATAACGCGCACGACATCGACGATGGTGTGCGCTCGGGCTTGTTGACCCTGGACCAGATGGCCGACGTGGAGCTGTTCGAGCACTACCGCCGCACGGCCTTGAAGGCGCATCCGCAACTGCAGGGGCGCCGCCTGTTGTTCGAGTCCATCCGCCTCATGCTCAGCGACCAGGTCTATGACGTGATCGACACCGCGCGCGCGCGGCTTTCGGCCGCGCAGGTCCACAGCGTGGAAGCGGTGCGCGCGGGTCCGCCGCTGGTGGCCTTCTCCGACGGCATGAGGGAACGCTCGCAAGTGTTGAAAAGTTTCCTGTTCCGCAACCTCTACCGCCATCCGCAGGTGATGGAGACCACCGATCGCGCTCGCCGTGTGGTCAGCGACTTGTTCGATCGCTACATGAATGCGCCTGGCGAATTGCCCGAGGCGCATGGGCGCAAACAACACCTGGCCAGGGCGGTGGCCGACTACATCGCTGGCATGACAGACCGATTTGCCATCCGTGAGCACGAACGCCTTTATGGCGCCGTGCTGTTCCCATGACGGCGTCTCCCGGCCTCGCGTCCCGGCCGCTGGCGGCCCTGGTGGTCGCCGTGGGCGTCACCTGCGCCTTGCACGTGGGCAAACTGCCGGTGGCCATTCCGGTCTTGCGAGAAAGTCTGGGCCTGAGCCTGGTGCAAGCCGGGTTCCTGTTGTCGCTGGTGCAGTTGGCGGGCATGACGCTGGGCCTGGTGGTGGGGCTGATGGCGGATCGGTTGGGTCCTCGCCGCGTCATGCTGGCAGGCTTGTTGTTGCTGGCCGCGGGGAGTGCACTGGGTGCACTGGCCCCCAACGTCCATGTGTTGCTGGTCACCCGGGTGATCGAGGGCATGGGTTTCCTCTCGGCCGTGTTGCCGGCGCCGGGCCTGCTGCGGCAGCGCGTGCACCATGCGCCCACGCTGTCCCGCTCGCTCGGTTGGTGGGGGGCGTACATGCCCCTGGGCACTTCGCTGGCTCTGCTGCTCGGTGTGCCCTTGCTCTCCGTCGTCGGTTGGCGTTGGGCCTGGTTGTTGTTGGCGTTGCTTTCCCTGTTGGCGGCGGTCGGACTGGCGAAATGGGTGACCCCGGACACGCAAGCGCAGTCCGCATCCGGCGCCACGGCCCTGGGTCCACGGCTTCGACGAACCTTGCGGGCGCCTGGCCCCTGGCTGATGGCCTTGGCGTTCTTCCTGTATTCGGGCCAATGGCTGGCCGTGGTCGGTTTCCTGCCGACGATCTACCACCAGGCCGGGTACACCGGCGCCACGGTGGCCGTGCTCAGCGCCCTGGCCGCGGGCATCAACATGGTCGGCAACATTGGCGGGGGCTGGTGGCTCGCCAGGGGCGCGCGCCCTGGTGTGGTGCTGGCGCTGGCCTATGTCGCGATGGGTGTGGGGGCCTGGGTGGCCTTTGGCGCCGAGGGCTACCCGGTGGCGCAGTACCTCGCGGTGTTGGTCTTCTCCGGGGTGGGTGGGCTGATTCCCGGGACGCTGTTTGGCCTGGCGGTCAAACTCGCTCCCGACAACGGGACAGTGTCCACCACGGTGGGCTGGATGCAGCAGTTCTCTGCCATGGGTCAATTCCTCGGGCCACCGCTGGTGGCCTGGGTGGCCACCCTGGTCGGTGGCTGGCAATGGACTTGGACCGTCACTGGCGCTTCCTCCTTGCTCGGCGTGCTGCTGGCGGGCCGGCTGCAGGCCGCGTGGCGCGCCCGGCCATAATCGGGGTCGGATTCGTTTCGAGCCGCGTCGCGGCTGCGTCCATCTGACCGCACCATGGCCCGCCTTCCCCGCCTGACCGTCGCCGGTTACCCGCACCATGTGATCCAGCGCGGCAACAACCGACAAGACATCGTGCGCAGCGACGCCGACCGCGAGTTCCTGCTGGAGCTGTTGGGCGACAACGCGCGCAAGCACCAGGTGGCACTCAACGCCTATGTGCTGATGGACAACCATTTCCATCTGCTGCTCACGCCCGAAACGGCGGAGGGTGTCCCGCTCATGATGCAGGCGGTGGGGCGGCGCTACGTGCGTCACTTCAACGACCTGTACCACCGCACTGGCACGTTGTGGGAGGGGCGCTACAAATCCACGCTGATTCAGACCGAACGCTACCTGCTGGCTTGCATGGTCTATCTGGACTTGAACCCGGTGCGCGCTGGCTTGGTGGTGGACCCGAAAAACCATCTCTGGTCAAGCCATCGCCACTACATCGGGCAGACGCCGGACCGGCGGATCACACCACCCGCCGTGTATTGGGGGCTGGGCAACACCCCGTTCGCCCGCGAAGCGGCGTACACCGAGTTGGTGCATGCGGGGCAATCGGTGGCGCAGCAGGGCGCCATCACCGACGCCACGCTGCACGGCTGGGCGCTCGGGGATGCGGACTTTGCCGCGGAGTTGCAAAAACGCACGCCGCGCCGGATTGCGCGCGGCCGACCGGGCCGCCCCCCGTCCACCTCTTCCAAGGAAAACTGACTTGAGGCTTCAGAAGCCCTGGGACGCGTCTTCACCGCGTTTTAATCTGTCCCCAATAAAACGCCGATCAAATTTGTCGGGATTTAAATGGAATCTGACCCCATTTAATTTGCTTGGCATTGTTGTTGCAATGCAATAAGCTCGCAGTCCCGTTTTTGCATTCACGCCCACGAACCGAGAAGGAAGCGCCATGACCACGGCAGCCGAACAACAGCACCTCCAGCAACACGGTCTGTACGACCCTTCCCACGAGCACGACGCTTGTGGCGTGGGCTTCGTGGCCCACATCAAGGGTGAGAAGAGCCATGCCATCGTGAAGCAGGGCCTGAAGATCCTGGAAAACCTGGATCACCGGGGTGCGGTCGGCGCCGACAAGCTCATGGGCGACGGGGCAGGGCTGTTGATCCAGCTGCCCGACGCGCTGTACCGCGAGGAGATGGCGGCCCAGGGCGTGGTGCTGCCGCCGGCGGGGGAGTACGGCGTGGGCATGATTTTCATGCCCAAGGAGCACGCCAGCCGCCTGGCCTGCGAGCAGGAGATGGAGCGTGCGATCGCTGCCGAAGGCCAGGTGCTGCTGGGCTGGCGCGACGTGCCGGTCAACCGCGACATGCCCATGTCGCCCACGGTGCGCGAAAAGGAGCCGATCATCCGTCAGGTCTTCATCGGCCGCGGCAACGACGTGATCGTTCAGGACGCGCTGGAGCGCAAGCTGTACGTGATCCGCAAAACGGCCAGTGCCAACATCCAGCGCCTCAAGCTGACCCACAGCAAAGAGTATTACGTGGTCAGCATGAGCAGCCGCACGGTGGTCTACAAGGGCCTGCTGCTGGCCGATCAGGTGGGCACCTACTTCCGCGATCTGGAAGATGAGCGCTGCGTTTCGGCCCTGGGTCTGGTGCACCAGCGTTTCTCGACCAACACCTTCCCCGAGTGGCCGCTCGCCCACCCGTACCGCTATGTCGCGCACAACGGCGAGATCAACACCGTCAAGGGCAACTACAACTGGATGAAGGCGCGCGAGGGTGTGATGTCTTCGCCGGTGCTGGGGGCCGACCTGCAGAAGCTGTACCCGATCAGCTTCGCCAGCCAGTCCGACACCGCCACCTTCGACAACTGCCTCGAGCTGCTCACCATGGCGGGTTACCCGCTGGCCCAGGCCGTGATGATGATGATTCCCGAGCCCTGGGAGCAGCACACCACCATGGACGGTCGCCGCAAGGCCTTTTACGAGTACCACGCCGCGATGATGGAGCCCTGGGACGGCCCCGCCTCCATCGTGTTCACCGACGGCCGCCAGATCGGCGCCACGCTGGACCGCAACGGCCTGCGCCCGTCGCGCTACTGCATCACCGACGACGACTTCGTGATCATGGGCTCCGAGTCGGGCGTGCTGCCCGTGCCGGAAAACAAGATCGTGCGCAAGTGGCGCCTGCAGCCCGGCAAGATGTTCCTGATCGATCTGGAACAAGGCCGCATGATCGACGACGAGGAGCTCAAGGCCAACCTCGCCAACAGCAAGCCCTACAAGCAGTGGATCGACAACCTGCGCATCCGCCTCGATGACGTGGAAACGCCGGTGGCCGGCGAGTCCGCGCAAGAGCAGCGCATCACCGCCACCGAGCCGCAGTCCGCGGGCGTCGAGCGCGTCGCGCCCGAGCTGCTGGACCGCCAGCAGGCCTTCGGCTACACGCAGGAAGACATCAAGTTCCTGATGAGCCCGATGGCCGCCAACGGCGAAGAAGGCATCGGCTCCATGGGCAACGACAGCCCCCTGGCCGTGCTCTCCGACAAAAACAAGCCGCTCTACAACTACTTCAAGCAGTTGTTCGCGCAGGTGACCAACCCGCCGATCGACCCGATCCGCGAAGCGATCGTGATGTCGCTGGTGTCTTTCATCGGTCCCAAGCCCAACCTGCTGGACATCAACCAGGTCAACCCCCCGATGCGCCTGGAGGTGAGCCAGCCGGTGCTCGACTTCGCCGACATGGCCAAACTGCGCGACATCGATGCCGTGACGCAGGGCAAGTTCCGCAGCCACACGCTGGACATCACCTACCCCGCGACCTGGGGCCGCGAAGGCGTGGAAGCCAAGCTGGCCTCGCTGTGCGCGAGCGCGGTGGACGCGATCAAGGGTGGCAAGAACATCCTGATCATCAGCGACCGCGCCGTCAGCGCCACGCAGATCGCCATTCCCGCGCTGCTGGCGCTGTCCGCGATCCACCAGCACCTGGTGCGTGAAGGCCTGCGCACCACCGCCGGCCTGGTGGTCGAGACTGGCACGGCGCGCGAAGTGCACCACTTCGCCGTGCTCGCCGGCTACGGCGCCGAGGCCGTGCATCCCTACCTGGCCATGGAAACCCTGGCCGCGATCAGCCAGGGCCTGCCTGGCGACCTGAGCGCCGACAAGGCGATCTACAACTACGTCAAGGCGATCGGCAAGGGCCTGTCCAAGATCATGTCCAAGATGGGCGTATCAACCTACATGTCCTACTGCGGTGCGCAGCTGTTCGAGGCGATCGGCCTCAACAGCGAAACCGTGGACAAGTACTTCACCGGCACCGCCAGCCGTGTGGGTGGCATCGGCGTGTTCGAGATCGCCGAAGAAGGCATCCGCATGCACAAGGCCGCCTTCGGCGACGACCCGGTGCTGGCCACGATGCTGGAGACCGGCGGCGAATACGCCTGGCGCGCCCGGGGCGAAGAGCACATGTGGACGCCCGACGCCATCGCCAAGCTGCAGCACAGCACGCGAGCGAACAACTGGAACACGTACAAGGAGTACGCGCAGATCATCAACGACCAGAGCCGCCGCCACATGACGCTGCGCGGCCTGTTCGAATTCAAGATCAACCCCAGCACCGCGATCTCGATCGACGAGGTCGAGCCGGCGGCGGAAATCGTCAAGCGCTTCGCCACCGGCGCCATGTCGCTGGGTTCCATATCGACCGAGGCCCACGCGACGCTGGCCGTGGCGATGAACCGCATCGGCGGCAAGAGCAACACGGGTGAAGGTGGGGAGGACGCCCTGCGTTATCGCAACGAGCTCAAGGGCATCCCGATCAAGCAGGGCCAGACCATGTCGGACCTGCTGGGCAAGGACACCTTCGAGGTGGACTACGAGCTGCAGGCGGGCGACTCCATGCGCTCCAAGATCAAGCAGGTGGCTTCGGGCCGCTTCGGGGTCACGGCCGAGTACCTCAACAGCGCCGATCAGATCCAGATCAAGATGGCGCAGGGCGCCAAGCCCGGCGAGGGCGGCCAACTGCCCGGGGGCAAGGTGAGCGACTACATCGGCAAGCTGCGCCACAGCGTGCCGGGCGTGGGCCTGATCTCGCCGCCGCCGCACCACGACATCTATTCCATCGAGGATCTGGCGCAGCTGATCCACGACCTGAAGAACGTCGCACCGCACTCCAGCATCAGCGTCAAGCTGGTGTCCGAGATCGGCGTGGGCACCATCGCCGCGGGCGTTGCCAAGTGCAAGGCCGACCATGTGGTGATCGCGGGCCACGACGGCGGTACGGGCGCCTCGCCCTGGTCGTCCATCAAGCACGCTGGCAGTCCCTGGGAAATTGGCTTGGCCGAAACGCAGCAGACGCTGGTGCTCAACCGCCTGCGCAGCCGCATCCGCGTGCAGGCCGACGGCCAGATGAAGACCGGCCGCGACGTGGTGATCGGTGCCTTGCTCGGTGCCGACGAGTTCGGCTTCGCCACCGCGCCACTGGTGGTCGAGGGCTGCATCATGATGCGCAAGTGCCACCTCAACACCTGCCCGGTGGGTGTGGCCACGCAGGACCCGGTGCTGCGCAAGAAGTTCAGCGGCAAGCCCGAGCACGTGGTGAACTACTTCTTTTTCATCGCCGAAGAAGCGCGCCAGATCATGGCGCAGCTGGGCATCCGCAAGTTCGACGACCTGATCGGCCGCGCCGACCTGCTGGACATGAAGCAGGGCATCGAGCACTGGAAGGCGCGCGGCCTGGACTTCGGCCGCCTGCTGGCGCAGCCGATCGTGCCGGCCGACGTGCCGCGTTTCCACACCCAGGCGCAGGAGCACGGGCTGGAGAAGTCGCTCGACAACATCCTGATCCAGAAGTCGCGCGCGGCGATCGACAAGGGCGAGCGCGTGCAGTTCATCGAGGTGGCGCGCAACGTCAACCGCTCGGTGGGCGCGATGCTCTCGGGCGCCGTGACGAAGGTGCACCCCGAAGGCCTGCCGGACGACACCATCCGCATCCAGCTCGAGGGCACGGGTGGCCAGTCGTTCGGCGCATTCCTCACGCGTGGCATCACGCTGTACCTGATCGGCGACGCCAACGACTACACCGGTAAGGGCCTTTCCGGCGGGCGCGTGGTGGTGCGCCCCAGCATCGACTTCCGTGGCGAAGCCACGCGCAACATCATCGTGGGCAACACCGTGATGTACGGCGCCACCACCGGTGAAGCCTTCTTCAGCGGCGTGGCCGGCGAGCGGTTCGCGGTGCGCCTGTCGGGCGCCACCGCGGTGGTGGAGGGCACGGGCGACCACGGTTGTGAATACATGACCGGCGGCACCGTGGTGGTGCTGGGCAAGACCGGCCGCAACTTCGCCGCCGGCATGAGCGGCGGCATTGCCTACGTGTACGACGAGGACGGCGACTTCGCCAAGCGCTGCAACACGGCCATGGTCAGCCTGGAAAAAGTGCTGCCCGCCGCCGAGCAGGAGGCCACGCTGGACCGCGCCATCTGGCACCGCGACCTGAGCGACGAAGCGCAGCTCAAGAAGCTGCTGGAGGAGCACAACCGCTGGACCGGCAGCAAGCGCGCGCGCGAACTGCTCGACACCTGGGCGCAGTCGCGCGGCAAGTTCGTGAAGGTGTTCCCGAACGAATACAAGCGCGCCCTGGGCGAGATCCACGCCCGCAAGGCCGCCGCCGTCGTCACCACCAAGGCCCAGACCACGGCGAAAACAGCCACGGCGCCCGCCAAGTAAGCCCGCCGCACGCACGAACACGAAGGAATCGCATCATGGGAAAAGTCACCGGCTTCATGGAATACGAGCGTCTGGAAGAGGGCTACAAGCCCGTGCCCGAGCGCCTGAAGCACTACAAGGAATTCGTCGTCGGCCTTAGTGAGCCGCAATCCAAGGTCCAGGCCGCGCGCTGCATGGACTGCGGCACGCCGTTCTGCAACAGCGGCTGCCCGGTCAACAACATCATTCCGGACTTCAACGACCTCGTGTATCAGGGCGATTGGCAGAACGCCATCACCGTGCTGCACAGCACCAACAACTTCCCCGAGTTCACTGGCCGCATCTGCCCCGCGCCGTGCGAAGCCGCCTGCACGCTGAACGTGAACGACGACGCCGTGGGCATCAAATCGATCGAGCACGCCATCATCGACCGCGCCTGGGCCGAAGGCTGGGTGCAGCCGCAGCCACCGCGCCACAAGACCGGCAAGAAGATTGCCGTGGTGGGTTCGGGTCCGGCCGGCATGGCCGCGGCGCAGCAGCTCGCGCGTGCTGGTCACGACGTGACCCTGTTCGAGAAGAACGACCGCGTCGGTGGCCTGCTGCGCTATGGCATTCCCGACTTCAAGATGGAGAAGAGCCACATCGACCTGCGCGTCAAGCAGATGGAAGCCGAAGGCGTGGTGTTCCGCACCGGCGTCATGGTCGGTACCCTGCCCAAGGGCAGCAAGGTTACGAACTGGGCCAAGGAAACCGTCACGCCCGAGCAGTTGCAGAAGGACTTCGATGCCGTGCTGCTGACCGGCGGCTCCGAGCAGAGCCGCGACCTGCCAGTGCCCGGCCGCGACCTGGATGGCATCCACTTCGCGATGGAGTTCCTGCCGCAGCAGAACAAGGTCAACGCCGGCGACAAGCTCAAGGGCCAGCTGCGCGCTGACGGCAAGCACGTCATCGTGATCGGCGGCGGCGACACCGGCAGTGACTGCGTGGGCACCAGCAACCGCCACGGCGCGGTCAGCGTCACGCAGTTCGAGGTGATGCCTCAGCCGCCGGAAGAAGAGAACAAGCCCCTGGTGTGGCCCTACTGGCCGCTCAAGCTGCGCACCAGCTCCAGCCACGAGGAAGGCTGCGTGCGCGAGTTCGCCATCTCCACCAAGGAATTCATCGGCGAAAAAGGCAAGGTCACCGGCCTCACGACCGTTCACGTCGAAATGAAGGACGGCAAGCTGGTCGAGATCCCTGGCACGGAAAAGACCTACAAGGCCGACATGGTGCTGCTCGCCATGGGCTTCGTGAACCCGGTCGCCACCATCCTGGACGGCTTCGGCGTCGAGAAGGACGCGCGCGGCAACGCCAAGGCCAGCACCGACTTCACGGGTGGCTACGCGACCAACGTGCCCAAGGTGTTCGCCGCTGGCGACATGCGCCGTGGCCAGAGTCTGGTGGTGTGGGCGATCCGCGAAGGCCGCCAGGCCGCGCGCGCGGTGGACGAATTCCTGATGGGCTTCTCCGACCTGCCTCGCTGACATTGATCGAAACAAACGGCGTCGAGGGTTTACCCCTGAATCCCGTATCATCCAAAAACCGGGCGCTGAACTGCCCGGTTTTTGTTTGATGCCCACCGACTCCACCTCCCCTCTGGTCGAACTGCGCAACCTGACCTTCGGTTACGGCGAGCGCGCCATCCTCGACAACATCTCGCTGACCGTGCCGCGTGGCAAGGTCACGGCGCTCATGGGTGCGTCCGGCGGCGGCAAGACCACGGTGCTGAAGTTGATCGGTGGTCAGATCCGCGGCCAGTCCGGCCAGACCCTGTTCGACGGACAGGACGTCACCACCATGGGCCCGAAGGCGCTGTACGAAGCGCGTCGGCGCATGGGCATGCTGTTCCAGTTCGGTGCCTTGTTCACCGACATGAGCGTGTTCGACAACGTGGCCTTCCCGCTGCGCGAGCACACGCAACTGCCCGAAGCCATGGTGCGCGACATCGTGCTGATGAAGCTCAACGCGGTCGGCCTGCGCGGCGCGCGCGACCTCATGCCCAGCGAGCTCTCCGGCGGCATGGCCCGGCGCGTGGCGCTGGCGCGCGCGATCGCGCTGGACCCCGAACTCGTGATGTACGACGAGCCCTTCGCCGGCCTGGATCCGATTTCGCTGGGCACCGCCGCGCGCCTGATCCGCCAGCTCAACGATGCCATGGGCCTGACCAGCATCGTGGTCTCGCACGATCTGGACGAAACCTTCCACATCGCCGACCAGGTGATCGTGCTGGCCAACGGCAAGATCGCCGCCCAGGGCACGCCGGAGGAAGTGCGGCACAGCCAGGACCCGCTGGTGCACCAGTTCGTCAACGCCCTGCCCGACGGGCCGGTGCGTTTCCACCACCCGGGCCCGGAACTCCTGGAAGATTTCGGCCCCACCCGCCAGGGAGCACGCCCATGAACGCCCTGCATCCCGCCCGCGTGGGCCGTGCGGTGCGCCTGCGGCTCGCCGGCATCGGCCATGGCACCCGCCTGTTCGGCCGCCTGGTGTGGTTGATGGGGGCCGCGCTGCGCCGCCCCTCGCTGGTGCGCGACCAGATCCATTTCCTGGGCAACCACTCGCTGGCCATCATCAGCGTCTCCGGCCTTTTCGTCGGCTTCGTGCTCAGCCTGCAGGGTTACTACACGCTGCAGCGCTACGGCGCCACCGAGGCGCTGGGCCTGCTGGTGGCGCTCTCGCTCATGCGCGAGCTCGGCCCGGTGGTCACGGCCCTGCTGTTCGCGGGCCGTGCCGGCACCTCGCTCACGGCCGAGATCGGCCTCATGAAGGCCGGCGAGCAGCTCAGCGCCATGGAAATGATGGCCGTGGACCCGGTGCGCCGCGTGCTGGCGCCGCGTTTCGTGGCGGGCGTCATCACCATGCCCTTGCTCGCCGCGGTGTTCAGCGCCGTGGGCATCGTGGGCGGCTGGGTGGTAGGCGTGCTGCTCATCGGCCTGGACGGCGGCGCCTTCTGGAGCCAGATGCAAGGCGGGGTGGACGTCTGGGCCGACGTGGGCAACGGCATCATCAAGAGCGTGGTGTTCGGCTTCGCCGTCACGTTCGTGGCCCTGCTGCAGGGCTTCGACGCGCATCCCACGCCCGAAGGGGTTTCTCGCGCCACCACCCGCACCGTGGTGGTGGCTTCGCTGAGCGTGCTGGCGCTGGACTTCGTCCTCACCGCCATGATGTTCAGCATCTGATTGGAGTGGACGGACATGCAAACTTCCAAAAATGACGTCTGGGTGGGGCTGTTCGTGCTGATCGGCGCGGCCGCCATCCTGTTTCTCGCGCTGCAGTCGGCCAACTTGCTCAGCCTGAATTTCGAGAAGACCTACCACGTGGTCGGCCGCTTCGACAACATCGGCGGCCTCAAGCCCAAGGCGGCCGTGCGCAGCGCCGGCGTGCTGGTCGGTCGTGTCGAGTCCATCACCTTTGATGACAAGACTTTCCAGGCCAACATCCGGCTGGAGCTGCAATCGCGCTACGCCTTCCCCAAGGACAGCTCGCTCAAGATCCTCACCAGTGGCCTGCTCGGCGAGCAGTACATCGGCATCGAACCGGGTGGCGACGAGCGCAACTTCGCCGACGGCGACGTGGTGACCCAGACGCAATCGGCCATCGTCCTGGAGAACCTGATCAGCCAGTTTCTCTTCAGCCGTGCCGCCGATGGCAGCAACAAGGACGCCGAAACGGCGAAATAGCGCTGTGGGGGCTTTGCAACGCCCCTCACGAAGGCATTCCAGTGGCGCCGAAAATACAGGCTGTCGCAAAAACAACAGCCGGGTGCACAACCCAGGGGAACCCACAACATGACGCACCTCCACAGCCCCATCGGGGCGGTCTGCAAAGGCGCCACGCTGGCGCTGACGTTTTCAGTGATCGCGGGCTGCGCCACGGGCCCGGACGCCAACCCGCGCGATCCACTCGAACCGTTCAACCGTGGCGTCTACCAGTTCAACGATGCCGTGGACACGGCGGTGCTCAAGCCCGTCGCCACCGCCTACCAGAAGGTCACGCCCAGCCCGGTGCGCACCGGCGTGGGCAACTTCTTCGGCAACCTGGGCGACCTCTGGTCCTCGGTGAATGCCGGTCTGCAACTGCGCCCGCGCGAGGCGACCGAAAACCTCATGCGTTTCAGCGTGAACACGGTGTTCGGCCTGGCCGGCCTGCTCGACATCGCCAGTGAAATGGGCATCCCCCGCACGCGCCTGGATTTTGGCCAGACCATGGGTCGCTGGGGCGCGCCATCGGGCCCTTACCTGGTGCTGCCGCTCCTGGGGCCCTCATCGGTGCGCGATGGTACGGGCTTGATCGTGGACGTGGTCGGCGACCCCGTGACGGGGGTGGACCATGTGCCCACGCGCAACTCCCTGATGGCGCTGCGCGTGGTCGACACCCGCGCCGGGCTGCTGCGCGCCGGCACCCTGCTGGACGACGCCGCACTGGACAAATACAGCTTCATGCGCGATTTCTACCTCAACCGCCGGCAAAACCAGATCGACGACCTGATTGATAAAGGCATCGGGCTGGGTGACGGTGAGCGGTAAAGAGCACCACACGGATACGAATCGCAACGATTGAGGGGGAACCGCTTCACAATCCGGGCCCTCGGATGAACTACGCTGCGGTGTCTGCAGCAAGGCCGCCTGGCCTCGAAAGGAACCACATGATGAAACGCCGCTCCTGGCTCGCCGCCCTGTTGATGTCTGCCGCAGCGGGTGTCGTATCGCTTCCCGCGCTGGCTCAGGACGAGGCGCCGGACGCCATGGTCAAACGCCTGTCCGCCGAGGTGCTGGCCACCATCAAGGCCGACCCGGCCATCCAGGCAGGTGACGTGAACCGCATCATCGCGCTGGTGGACAGCAAGATCATGCCCAACGTGAATTTCTCGCGCATGACCGCCTCTGTGGTGGGCCGCTACTGGCGCCAAGCCACGCCCGAGCAGCAGAAGCAGCTGCAGGACGAGTTCAAGACCCTGCTGGTGCGCACCTATTCGGGCGCGTTGGGTGAGGTCCGGGACCAGACCCTGAGCTTCCGCCCGATGCGCTCCAAGCCCGAGGACACCGAGGTGGTGGTGCGTTCCGAGGTGCGGGGCAAGGGCGATCCGATCCAGCTTGACTACCGCATGGAAAAGACGCCCAGCGGCTGGAAGATCTATGACCTGAACGTGCTCGGCGTCTGGCTGGTCGAAACCTACCGCACCCAGTTTGCCCAGGAAATCAGCAGCAAGGGCATCGACGGCCTGATCGCTTCGCTGGCGCAGCGCAACAAGAACGGTGCGGCCCCCAAGGCCAGCTGACCCATGGCCAGCCTTGAATTGCCCGAGCGGCTGACGCTGGCCGAAGCGGACCAGACCCTGGCCCGCCTCGGCGGCGAACTGGCCGGCCAGTCGGAGGCCACGGTGGTGGTCAACGCCGGCTCGCTCCAGGTGTTCGACTCTTCGGCGCTGTCCGTGTTGCTGGAGCTGCGCCGGCGCCTGTTGACCCAGGGCAAGGCCTTGCAGGTCAGCGGCTGGCCCCGCCGGCTGGAAGACCTCGCCTCGCTCTACGGCGTGCACGAGTTGCTCGCGGCCTGATAGGTGCTGGCAAGCGACCCCTCGCCAGCGCGGTGGGAGGGGGGCGCATAAAATACCCGGTTCACCGGCGGGCGCCAGATGTCCTGCCCCGTGGCCGGTGACCCATGGGTCCCGCCCGCGCATGCCAGCCGTCTCCTTCCAGCAAGTATCCAAAACCTACTCGACCCCGCGCGGCGACCTGCACGCGCTGCAGTCGGTGTCCTTCGACATCGAGCCCGGCGAGTTCTTCGGCCTGCTCGGCCCCAACGGTGCGGGCAAGACCACCCTCATCAGCGTGCTCGCGGGCTTGGCGCGCGCCACTTCGGGCCGCGTGCTGGTGCACGGTGCCGACGTGCAGGCCGACTACGCCACCGCTCGCCGCCAGCTCGGCGTGGTGCCGCAGGAACTGGTGTTCGACCCCTTCTTCAACGTGCGCGAGGCCTTGCGCATCCAGTCCGGTTACTTCGGCATCCAGCGCAACGACGCCTGGATCGACGAACTGCTCGAAGGCCTGGGCCTGGCCGACAAGGCCACGGCCAACATGCGCCAGCTCTCGGGCGGCATGAAACGCCGAGTGCTGATCGCGCAGGCGCTGGTGCACAAGCCGCCGGTGATCGTGCTCGATGAGCCCACCGCTGGCGTGGACGTGGAGCTGCGCCAGACCCTTTGGCAGTTCGTCTCGGACCTCAACAAGCGCCTGGGCAGCACGGTGCTGCTGACCACGCACTACCTGGAAGAGGCCGAGGCCCTGTGCGGCCGCATCGCCATGCTCAAGCAGGGCAGGGTGGTGGCGCTCGAATCCACCTCCGCGCTGCTGGCGCGCGCGGCCTCCAACGTGCTGCGCTTCAAGACCGACGCGGCCCTGCCGATCGACCTCGCTGTGCAGGCCCGCATCACCGGCCGCGTGGTGCAGTTGCCGGCCAACGACGCGCTGGCGGTCGAGCGCATCCTGGCGCGCCTGCGCGAGGTGGGTGTGTCGCCTGAGGACATCGAGATCCGCAAGGCCGACCTGGAAGACGTGTTCCTGGACCTCACCGGCGCGCAACCGCGCGCCGCCGCGCCGGCGGAGGTTGCAGCATGACCGGCTGGCAGACCCTGTTCTACAAGGAAGTGCTGCGCTTCTGGAAGGTCGGCTTCCAGACCGTGGCCGCGCCCGTCATCACGGCCATCCTCTACCTCATGATCTTCGGCCACGTGCTCGAAGACCGGGTGCAGGTCTACGACTCGGTGAGCTACACCGCCTTCCTGCTGCCCGGCCTGGTGATGATGAGCGTGCTGCAAAACGCCTTTGCCAACAGCTCGTCCTCGCTGATCCAGAGCAAGATCATGGGCAACCTGGTGTTCCTGCTGCTCACGCCGCTGTCGCACCGCGCCTGGTTCGTGGCTTATGTGGGTTCGTCCGTTGTGCGTGGTCTGGCCGTGGGCCTGGGCGTGATGCTGGTCACCTGGTGGTTCGCGCAGCCCTCGATGGTGGCGCCGCTGTGGATCCTGGCCTTCGGCTTCATGGGTGCGGCGCTGCTGGGCACCCTGGGGCTGATTGCCGGGCTCTGGGCCGAGAAATTCGACCAGATGGCCGCGTTCCAGAACTTCATCATCATGCCCATGACCTTCCTCTCGGGCGTGTTCTACTCCATCCATTCCCTGCCCGCTTTCTGGCAGCGCGTGAGCCACCTCAACCCGTTCTTCTACATGATCGACGGCTTCCGCTATGGCTTCTTCGGGGTGAGCGACGTGTCACCCTGGATCAGCCTGGCCCTGGTGGGCAGCGCGCTGGCCGTGGTGAGCGCAATCGCGCTGCACCTGCTCAAGACCGGCTACAAGATCCGGCACTGACGAAACCCCATGACCGCTGAAGAACTGCAATCCCTCATCGCCGCCGGCCTGCCCTGCGAGCACCTCGAAGTCACCGGTGACGGCCGCCACTGGGCGGCGGTGATCGTCTCGCCCGCGTTCGAGGGCCAGCGGCTGATCAAGCGCCACCAGGCCGTCTACGGCACGCTGGGCGGACGCATCCAGACCGACGAGGTGCATGCCCTGTCGATGAAGACCTTCACGCCCGCCGAATGGGCCACCCAACCCCGTAACTGACGCGCCCCATGGACAAACTGCGAATCAACGGCGGCCGCACCCTGAAGGGTGAGGTGACCATCTCCGGCGCCAAGAACGCCGCGCTGCCCGAGCTGTGCGCCGCACTGCTCACGTCCGAGCCGGTGACGCTGAACAACCTGCCGCGCCTGCAGGACGTGGTCACCATGCGCAAGCTGCTCGACAACATGGGTGTGCGGACGCAGACCCGGGAAGACCGCAGCGGCATCACCCTGCAGGCGGCCGACCCGATCAAGGCCGAGGCACCGTACGAGCTGGTCAAGACCATGCGCGCGTCGGTGCTGGTGCTCGGCCCGCTGCTGGCGCGCTTTGGCCACGCCCGCGTGTCGCTGCCCGGCGGCTGTGCCATCGGCTCCCGGCCAGTGGACCAGCACATCAAGGGCATGCAGGCCATGGGCGCGGAGATCGTGGTCGAGCACGGCTACATGGTCGCGAAGCTGCCTGCGGGCAAGACACGCCTGCACGGCGCGCGCATCGCCACCGACATGGTGACCGTCACCGGCACCGAGAACTTCCTCATGGCCGCCGCGCTCGCCCAGGGTGAGACGGTGCTGGAGAACGCGGCCCAGGAGCCAGAGATCGGTGACCTGGCGGAAATGCTGATCGCCATGGGCGCGAAGATCGAAGGCCACGGCACCAGCCGCATCCACGTGCAGGGCGTGGACCGCCTGCAGGGCTGCACGCACCAGGTGGTGGCCGACCGCATCGAGACCGGCACTTTCCTGTGTGCCGTGGCCGCCGCAGGTGGCGACGTGGTGCTGCGCCATGGCCGCGCCGACCACCTCGACGCCGTGATCGACAAGCTGCGTGAGGCAGGGGCCCAGATCGAGGCCGGCAAGGACGCGCGTGGCGACTTCATCCGCGTGCGCGCCTCCGGTCGCCTGAAGGCGCAGAGCTTCCGCACCACCGAGTACCCCGGCTTTCCGACCGACATGCAGGCCCAGTTCATGACGCTCAACTGCATCGCCGACGGCGCGAGCAAGGTGACCGAGACCATCTTCGAAAACCGCTTCATGCACGTCAACGAGCTGGTGCGGTTGGGCGCGCGCATCCAGACCGATGGCAAGGTGGCGATCATCGAGGGCATCCCGCGCCTGTCGGGCGCCACCGTGATGGCCACCGACCTGCGCGCTTCGGCCAGCCTGGTGATCGCCGGCCTGGTGGCCGACGGTGAAACCATCGTCGACCGCATCTACCACCTGGATCGGGGCTACGACCAGATGGAAGCCAAACTGCGCGGCATCGGCGCGGACATCGAACGCATCAAATGATCACCCTCGCCCTCTCCAAAGGCCGCATCTTCGACGAGACCCTGCCGCTGCTCAAGGCGGCGGGCATCGAGGTGCTGGAAGACCCCGAGAAGTCGCGCAAGCTCATCCTGCCGACCAGCAACCCCGAGGTGCGCGTGGTGCTGGTGCGCGCGACCGATGTGCCCACCTATGTGGAATATGGCGGTGCCGACATCGGCGTGACCGGCAAGGACACACTGATCGAACACGGTGGCCAGGGCCTGTACCAGCCGCTGGACCTCCACATCTCGCGCTGCCGCGTGAGCGTGGCGGTGCGCGCCGACTTCGACTACGCCTCGGCCGTGCGCCAGGGCTCGCGCCTGAAGGTCGCCACCAAATACACCGCCATCGCGCGCGAGTTCTTCGCGGGCAAGGGCGTGCACGTGGACCTGATCAAGCTCTACGGCAGCATGGAGCTGGCACCGCTGACTGGCCTGGCCGATGCCATCGTCGACCTGGTCTCCACCGGCAACACGCTCAAGGCCAACCACCTGGTCGAGGTCGAACGCATCATGGACATCAGCGCTCGCCTGGTGGTCAACCAGGCCTCGCTCAAGCTCAAGCAGGCGGCCATCCGCCCCATCATCGACGCCTTCGCGCAAGCCATCGAAAAGGATCCCGTCTCCTCATGAGCCTCTCTGCCCGCCCCGCCCGACTGTCCACCACCGCCGCAGATTTCGAGGCGCAGTTCGCGGCCCGCCTGCATTGGTCGGCCGAGACCGACGGGGCGATCGAGCAGCGCGTGGCCGACATCCTGGCCGACGTGCGCGAGCGCGGCGATGCGGCGGTGCTGGAATACACCGCGCGCTTCGACGGCCTGACGGCGGGCGGCATGGCCGACCTGGAGCTGACGCAAGCCGACTTCAAGGCCGCGTTCGATGGCCTGCCCTCGGCCCAGCGCGAGGCCTTGCAGGCCGCTACCCGCCGCGTGCGCAGCTACCACGAGGCGCAGAAAAAGGCCGGCGGCGAAAGCTGGAGCTACCGCGACGAGGACGGCACGCTGCTGGGCCAGAAGGTCACGCCACTGGACCGCGTGGGCATCTACGTGCCCGGCGGCAAGGCGGCCTATCCGTCCAGCCTGATCATGAACGCCGTGCCCGCGCACGTGGCGGGCGTGCAGGAAATCATCATGGTGGTGCCCACGCCCGTGCGGGGCAGTGTGGCCACCGGCGGCAGCGGTGCGGGCACCTCGGCGCGCGGCGAGCGCAACGACCTGGTGCTCGCGGCGGCCTACGTGGCCGGCGTCACGCGCGCCTTCACCATCGGCGGTGCGCAGGCCGTGGCCGCGCTGGCCTACGGCACGGCCACCGTGCCCAAGGTCGACAAGATCACCGGCCCCGGCAACGCCTACGTGGCCAGCGCCAAGAAGCGCGTGTTCGGCACCGTGGGCATCGACATGATCGCCGGCCCGAGCGAAATCCTGGTGCTGGCCGACGGCAGCACGCCGGCCGAGTGGGTCGCGATGGACCTCTTCAGCCAGGCCGAGCACGACGAGCTGGCCCAGAGCATCCTGCTGTGCCCGGACGCCGCCTACATTGACGCGGTGCAGCGCGAGATCGACCGCCTGCTGCCGGGCATGCCGCGCGCGGCCATCATTGCCAAGAGCCTGAACGACCGGGGAGCGCTGATCCACACCCGCGACATGGAAGAGGCTTGCGCGATCAGCAACCGCATCGCGCCCGAGCACCTGGAGGTGTCCAGCAGCGAGCCGCACCGCTGGGAGCCGCTGCTGCGGCACGCGGGTGCCATCTTCCTCGGCGCGTACACCAGCGAAAGCCTGGGCGACTACTGCGCCGGCCCCAACCATGTGCTGCCCACCAGCGGCACCGCGCGGTTTTCCTCGCCTTTGGGCGTGTACGACTTCCAGAAGCGCAGCAGCCTGATCGAGGTGAGCCAGGCCGGCGCGCAGAGCCTGGGCGCCATCGCGGCCGAAATGGCCTATGGCGAGGGCCTGCAGGCGCATGCGCGCGCGGCCGAAATGCGGCTCCAGGACGTGCCGCCGATGCGGGGTGCCTCATGAGCCAGAATCCTTTGAACACGATCCGCCAGGACGTGCAGTCCATGCACGCCTACGCCATCCAGGACTCGACCGGCATGGTCAAGCTCGATGCGATGGAGAACCCGTTCGCCCTGCCGCCCGCCCTGCAGGCCGAGTTGGGCGCGCGCCTGGGCGCGGTGGCCATCCATCGCTACCCCGGCGCCCGCATCGACGAACTCAAGCAGGCGCTGGCCCGTCACGTGGACCTGCCTGCGGGCTGCGGCCTGATGCTGGGCAATGGCTCGGACGAGCTGATTTCGCTGCTGGCCATGGGCTGCGACCTGCCGGGCGCCACCATCCTGGCCCCCCTGCCGGGCTTCGTCATGTACGCCATGAGCGCCCAGCTGCAGGGGTTGAAGTTCGTGGGCGTGCCGCTCACGGTCGATTTCGAACTCGACGAGCCGGCCATGCTGGCCGCGATGCGCGAGCACAAGCCGGCCATCACCTACATCGCCTACCCCAACAACCCCACCGCCAACCTCTGGAGCGCGGGCACCATCCGTCGCCTGATCGCCGAGGCGGCCGGTTTCGGCGGCCTGGTGGTGATGGATGAGGCCTACCAGCCGTTCTCCAGCCACAGTTGGCTGGACGAGATCCGCGCCCAGCCGTCCGCCCATGCGCACGTGCTGCTCATGCGCACCCTCTCCAAGTTCGGCCTGGCTGGCGTGCGCATCGGCTACATGGTGGGTGCGCAGGCGCTGGTCCACGAGATCGACAAACTGCGCCCGCCGTACAACGTGAGCGTGCTCAACGCCGAGTGCGCCCTGTTCGCGCTGGAGCACGCCGAGGTGTTCGCCGACCAGGCCGCGCAGATCCGCGAACAGCGCGCTTTGCTGATCGACGCGCTGGCGGCCATGCCGGGCGTCACACCCTTCCCGAGCGAGGCCAACATGGTGCTGGTGCGTGTGCCCGATGCACAACGCAGCTTCGATGCGCTCAAGGCCCAGGGGATTCTGGTGAAGAATGTTTCTAGAATGCATCCTTTGCTGACCCATTGTCTGCGCCTGACGGTGGGTACACCGTCGGAAAACGCCCTGCTGATCCGAGCCCTCCAGACCGCCCTATGACCCAGACGCCTCCCGCCCCCGCCGTGTCCGACCGCGTGGCCCAAGTGCAACGCAACACCTCGGAGACGCAGATCGGCGTGCGCATCAACCTCGACGGCACGGGACAGGCCAGCCTGTCCACCGGCATCGGTTTCTTCGACCACATGCTGGATCAGATCGCCCGCCATGGGTTGATCGACCTCGATGTGCAAGCCAAGGGCGACCTGCACATCGACGGCCACCACACGGTGGAAGACGTGGGCATCACGCTCGGCCAGGCCTTTGCGCAGGCCGTGGGCGACAAGAAGGGCATCCGCCGCTACGGCCACGCCTACGTGCCGCTGGACGAGGCCCTGTCGCGCGTCGTGATCGACTTCTCGGGCCGCCCGGGCCTGCACATGCGCGTGCCATTCAAGAGCGGCATGGTCGGTGGCTTCGACACGCAGCTCGCCTTCGAATTCTTCCAGGGCTTCGTCAACCACGCCGGCGTGACCCTGCACATCGACAACCTGCACGGCGAAAACGCGCACCACCAGGCTGAAACCGTGTTCAAGGCTTTCGCCCGTGCCCTGCGCATGGCCCTGGAGCGCGACCCGCGCATGGGCGACGTGGTTCCCTCGACCAAAGGCTCGCTCTGAGTTCTTCACCCCGATGAAACGCAAGACGGTCGCCGTGGTGGACTACGGCAGCGGGAACCTGCGCTCGGTATCGCAGGCGGTGCAACACGTGGCGCGCGCGCAGGACGTGGAGGTGCGTGTCACGGCCCATGCCCAGGAGGTGCTGGACGCCGATCGCGTGGTGCTGCCCGGCCAGGGCCACATGGGCGATTGCATGCGTGAGCTTGCCGCGTCCGGTTTGCTGGAGGCCGTGCTGCATGCCGCCGCCCACAAGCCCCTGTTCGGCGTCTGCGTCGGCATGCAGATGTTGCTGGATCGCAGCGAGGAAGGACCCACCGACGGTCTGGGCCTGATCCCCGGCGAAGTCGTGCGTTTCCAGCTGGAAGGGCGTTTGCAGGCCGATGGCAGCCGTTTCAAGGTGCCCCAGATGGGGTGGAACCCGGTGTTCCACGAACTGGGCCGGGGTCCGGCCCACCCGCTATGGTCAGGCATCGCCGAGGGCGCCTATTTCTATTTCGTGCACAGCTTCTACGCCCGGCCTGCCCAGGCGGTGCACTGCGTGGGTGAAGCGGACTACGGCGGGCGCTTTGCGGCGGCCATTGCCCGCGATAATATTTTTGCCACCCAGTTTCACCCGGAAAAAAGCGCCGATCAGGGGCTGGCGCTCTACCGCAATTTCCTGTCCTGGAATCCCTGAGTCCATCCGCCCTTCACCCACACCATCATGCTGCTGATTCCTGCCATTGATCTGAAAGACGGCCAGTGCGTTCGCCTCAAACAGGGCGACATGGACCAATCCACGGTGTTCGGCGAAGACCCGGCGGCCATCGCTCGCAGCTGGGTCAACAAGGGTGCGCGCCGCGTGCACCTGGTGGACCTCAACGGTGCCTTTGCCGGCAAGCCCAAGAACGAGCAGGCGATCCGCGCCATTCTCAAGGAGGTGGGCTCGGAAGTGGACGTGCAGCTCGGTGGAGGCATCCGCGACCTCGACACCATCGAGCGTTACCTGGACGCCGGCCTGCGCTACGTGATCATCGGCACGGCGGCGGTGAAGAACCCGGGCTTCCTGCAGGACGCCTGCACGGCGTTCGGCGGCCACATCATCGTGGGCCTGGACGCCAAGGACGGCAAGGTCGCCACCGACGGCTGGAGCAAGCTCACCGGCCACGAGGTGGTGGACCTGGGCAAGAAGTTCGAGGACTACGGCGTCGAAGGGATCATCTACACCGACATCGGCCGCGACGGCATGCTCTCGGGCATCAACATCGAGGCCACCGTCAAGCTGGCGCAAGCGCTGTCGATTCCCGTGATCGCCTCGGGAGGCCTGTCCAACCTGGAAGACATCCGTGCGCTGTGTGCCGTGGAAGACGAAGGCGTCGAAGGTGTGATCTGTGGCCGCTCGATCTACAGCGGCGACCTCGACTTCGAGGCCGCGCAGCAGCTTGCCGACGACCTGAACGGATGACATGAACCGCCCCCACGCTCATCACTTCGTGTATTCGCTGCCCCCCAAGGGGGCGCGGCCTTGCTTGGGACGGCCCTGCGCCGCGGCCTGACATGCTCGCCAAGCGCATCATTCCCTGCCTGGACGTCACCGGCGGCCGTGTCGTCAAGGGCGTCAACTTCGTGGAATTGCGAGATGCGGGCGACCCGGTGGAGATCGCCGCGCGCTACAACGAGCAAGGTGCCGACGAACTCACCTTCCTGGACATCACCGCCACCTCCGATGGCCGGGACCTGATCCTGCACATCATCGAGGCCGTCGCTTCGCAGGTCTTCATTCCGCTCACGGTGGGTGGTGGCGTGCGCACGGTGGAAGACGTCCGCCGCCTGCTCAATGCCGGCGCCGACAAGACCAGCTTCAACTCGGCTGCGATCGCCAACCCGCAGGTGATCCGCGACGCATCGGACAAGTACGGTGCGCAGTGCATCGTGGTGGCGATCGATGCCAAGCGCCGCCAGGGCGACGACCTGACCCAGCGCGGCGAAGGCTGGGACGTCTACAGCCACGGTGGGCGCAAGAACACCGGCCTGGACGCCGTGGCCTGGGCCTCGAAGATGGCTGACTTCGGTGCCGGTGAGATCCTGCTCACCAGCATGGACCGCGATGGCACCAAGTCCGGCTTCGATCTGGCACTGACCCGCGCGGTGGCCGACGCGGTGAGCGTGCCGGTGATCGCTTCGGGGGGCGTGGGCAACCTTGACCACCTGGCCGATGGCGTGCAACAGGGTGGGGCGGATGCCGTGCTGGCCGCCAGCATCTTCCACTACGGCGAGTTCACCGTGGCGCAGGCCAAGGCGCGCATGGCCGAACGCGGCATCCCGGTCCGGCGCTGAGGCGTTTCTTCAGAGGTGGTCGCCGCTGTGGCGGGGTGGGAGCTGGCGCTCCAGCCGGTCTTCCAGTTCGCCCACGCTCGCACTCAGACCATTGCCCGTCTGCTCGATCACCTGGGTCAAGGCCGCCTGGACCTGGTCCAGCTTGGTGTGCACCTTCTCCGACAACGCCTGTTCGCGTGCCGTGGTGGCCTGCAGTTCGGTCTGCAGGTATTGCCGCAGCTCGGTGAAGCGCGAAGCTTCGGCCTTGTCGGCCAGCAGGCGCTGGTCGGCCGCCTCGCGGGTGATGCGGCGCACCTCCATCAGGTGCAGCGTCTGGTAGTACACCAGCGCGGCCAGAAACACCACGAGCACCAGGGCCAGCATGCCCAGCAACACCAGGCCCATGGGCGCTTGCACCTGGGTGAAACCGAAATTGAGCGCGGTGGGTTGCAGGATCTGTTCGAAGTTCAGGGCCACGAAGCCCGCGATGAACAGAATGAAGAGGACCAGGAGCAGGGTGCGGAGTTTCATGGTGTTCCTTGTCGTGGTGGGGGGTAGGGCGGTGTGCCTCGGACCGGTGCCTGGACCATCCTAACGGCATTCCGGCCGCCAGGGGCGCCAAGCCCGGGCCCCATGGTAGATTCCTGCCATGAACTGGCTCGACGAAGTGAAGTGGGACGCGCAAGGCCTGGTGCCTGTGATCGCGCAGGAAGCCGCCTCGGGCGACGTGTTGATGTTCGCCTGGATGAACCGCGAGGCGCTGCAGAAGACGGTCGAACTGGGCCGTGCGGTCTATTACAGCCGCTCACGCGAACGGCTGTGGTTCAAAGGGGAGGAATCGGGCCATGTGCAGAGTGTGCACGACATCCGCCTGGACTGCGACAACGACGTGGTGTTGCTCAAGGTCACGCAGCTGGGGCACGAACCCGGCATTGCCTGCCACACCGGCCGCCACAGCTGCTTCTTCCAGCGCTTCGAGGGCGGCCATTGGCACGCTGTCGAGCCCGTGCTCAAAGACCCTGAATCGATCTACAAGTGAACCGACATGTCCACCACCGATGACCTGGCGCGTTTGGCCGCCGTGATCGAAAGCCGCAAACCGGCCAACGGGGGCGATCCCGAAAAAAGCTACGTGGCCCGCCTGTTGCACAAGGGGCCCGATACCTTCCTGAAAAAAATCGGCGAAGAGGCCACCGAGGCGGTGATGGCGGCCAAGGACGCCGACCATGGTGGCGACCCCCAGAAGCTGATCAACGAAATCGCCGACCTTTGGTTCCACAGCATGATCGCGCTGGCGCACTACAACCTGAGCCCGGCCGACGTGGTGGCCGAACTGGTGCGCCGCGAGGGCCTGAGCGGTCTGGAGGAAAAGGCGATGCGCAAAGTGCTGCAGCGAGAGGCTGCAGCCGGTCCGGAAGCTGGCTGAAAGGAGCTTGTGATGAGCGACATCATTGACGTCAAGGCGGTCGACAGCGAGAAGGCCCAGTCTCTCAAGACGGTGGGCTGGGTCAGCTACCTCTTGCACCTGATCGTGGCCGTGGCGGCGGTGTTGCCCGGCGCGCAGGCCAGCCCGGTGTTGCTCATCATTGCCTTGATCGTCGACCTCGTGAAAAAAAGCGATGCCGAGGGCACCTGGCAAGCGAGCCATTTCTCCTGGCGCATCCGCACCGTCATCTGGGCCGCCGTGCTGTACTTGGTGACCCTGCCGCTGTGGCTGCTGTTCCTGGCGCCCGGCTGGATTGCCTGGTGCCTGATCTCCATCTGGTTCCTCTACCGCATCGTCAAGGGCATGGTGCGCATGAACGCCAGTCAGGCCATGCCCGACTAACACCCTCCGATCCCATGAGCGCTCACGACCCGAATTGCATCTTCTGCAAGATCATTGCCGGCCAGATCCCGTCGAAAAAGGTCTATGAAGACGAAGACATCTATGTCTTTCACGACATCCACCCCTGGGCACCGGTGCATTTCCTCATGGTGCCAAAGGCACACATCCCGTCCATGTCCCAGCTGGGCCCCGAGCACGAGCGGCTGATGGGCCGCATCATGACCCTGGCCCCGCGCCTGGCGCTGGAGCAGGGTTGCAATCCATACCCCGAAGGCGGATTTCGCATCGTGTGCAACAACGGTGCGGAAGGTGGGCAGGAGGTGCACCACCTTCACGTGCACGTGATGGGTGGTCCCCGGCCCTGGTTGCGTGGATAAGTGCCGTCCGGCGGGCCCTGGTATTGCGCCGAGAGGGCGGCTGAACTCCCACCGGGGCTTAGAATCCCACGCATAGCGGCTCTCGCTTCCCTATTTCCCTATCTGGAGTAACTCATGGGTTCGTTTTCCATCTGGCACTGGTTGATCGTGCTGCTGATCGTGGTGATGGTGTTCGGCACCAAGAAGCTCAAGAACATCGGTTCCGATCTGGGCGGTGCGGTCAAGGGCTTCAAGGACGGCATCAAGGAAGGCGGCCAGACTCCCGCCGACAACGCGGCGGCTGCCCCCGCTGGGCAGGTGACACAGGACACCCGCACCGACAAGAACACGATCGACGTCGAAGCCAAGCACAAAAGCTGATGCTCATGCTGCCCGCGATGGGTTTGAATACCCTGGGCAGCACCGTTTCCGGGCGGACCTCCCGCCCCACATTGCCCGCAGGATGGCTGACACATGATTGATCTGGGCATTTCCAAGCTCGCTCTCATCGGGGCGGTGGCGTTGATCGTCATCGGCCCCGAAAAGCTGCCTCGCGTCGCCCGCACGGTGGGCGCGCTGCTGGGCAAGGCGCAGCGTTATGTGTCCGACGTCAAGGCCGAGGTCAGCCGCTCCATGGAGCTCGAAGAGCTCAAGAAGATGAAGGACTCGGTGACCGAGGCGGCGCGCGACGTGGAGGCCTCGGTGCAGAGCGGTGCCAACGATTTCGAGAAATCGTGGTCGGACGCGACCGCTGGTCTGGATGGCACGTCCACCATCTATGGTTCCGACAACTCACTCCAAACACCACCGGTTTACAAACACCCCAAGAAGAACTGGCGCCTGAAGCAGAAGGCGATGCCCCAGTGGTTCAAGGCCCGCACCGGCGTGCGCACCCGCACCCAGTCGGGTGCGGCCCGCGTGGCCCGGTTCCGGCCCCGCTCCTCTTCCGCTCCCCGTTGATGTCCGATCCCAAAGATTCCACCGACGAACTCGCCGGTTCCGAGCAGCCGTTTGTCCAGCACCTGATGGAGCTGCGCGACCGGCTTCTGTACGGCATCATCGGCCTGGCCATCTGCATGGCCCTGTTGGCCATCTGGCCCGGTCCCAGCGGTCTGATCGACCTGATCGCGGTGCCGATCCGGGCTCACATGCCGCCCGACGCCAAGCTGATCGCCGTGGGCGTGTTCTCGCCCTTCTTCGTGCCGATCAAGGTACTGGCCATGGCGGCGCTGCTGCTGTCCCTGCCCTGGTGGATGTACCAGGTCTGGGCCTTCGTGGCGCCCGGCCTGTACAGCCACGAGAAGCGCTTCGCCGTGCCCCTGATCGTGCTGGGCAGCTTGCTGGCTTACATCGGCATCGCGTTCGTACAGTTCTTCGTGCTGGACAAGATGTTCGGCTTCATCCAGAAGTTCACGCCGGCGAGCGTGGCCGCCACGCCCGATATCGCCTCATACGTGGAGGCCATTCTGTCGCTGTACCTCGCCTTTGGCCTGGCGTTCCAGGTGCCCATTGTCGTGGTGTTGCTGGTCAAGATGAACATGGTGACGGTGCAGAAGCTCAAGGAGTTCCGGGGCTACTTCATCGTCGTGGCCTTCGTCATCGCGGCGGTCGTGACGCCGCCGGATGTGATCTCCCAGCTGGCGCTGGCCGTGCCCATGTGCCTGCTCTACGAGCTCGGCATCTGGGGCGCGCAGTGGTTCATCAAGGCGTCGGCCAAGACCGACGAAGAAGCCAGGGAAGAAGAAAAGCCGGCGGCCTGATCGATCCTGCGCTTCAGCGTGGGGTTGCCTGCTGACGCGGCAGGTTGCGCCGGCCCGGTGTGACCTCGATCTTTGTCTTGCCCTCGCGCCGCACCACATCGAGCGACGCGGGCGTGCCCGGCGACAGGTTGGCCACGGCCGACAGCAGCTGCGCGACGTTGTTCACCGAGCGGCCGGCCACGGCGGTGATGACATCGCCTGGACGAATGCCGGCCTGGGCGGCGGGACCGTTCTGCAGCACGCCGCTGATGATGACACCCGTGCCCGGCTGCATGCCGAAGTTCTCGGCGAGTTCGGGGCTCAGGTCCTGGGGCTCCACGCCGATCCAGCCGCGCGTGACCTGTCCGTCCTTCACGATGGCTTCCATCACACTGCGCGCGGTGGAGGTGGGGATGGCAAAGCCAATGCCCATCGAGCCACCAGAGCGTGAGTAGATCGCGGTGTTGATGCCCATCAGCTGACCACTCACGTCCACCAGTGCGCCGCCCGAATTGCCCGGGTTGATGGCGGCATCGGTCTGGATGAAGTTCTCGAAGGTGTTGATGCCCAGCTGGGTGCGGCCAAGCGCGCTGACGATGCCGCTGGTGACGGTCTGGCCCACGCCAAACGGGTTGCCGATGGCCAGCACCTGGTCGCCGATTTCCAGGGCATCGGAGTTGCCCAGGGTGATCACGGGCAGGTCGGTCAGGTTGATCTTCAGGATCGCCAGATCGGTTTCCGGGTCGGTGCCGATCACCTCCGCCACGGCCTTGCGCCCATCGTTGAGGATGACCTCGATCTCATCGGCTTCTTCGATGACATGGTTGTTGGTCAGCACGTAGCCGGCAGGACTGACGATCACGCCCGATCCCAGGCCACTTTGCTGCTGCGAGGGGGCCTGGTCGCCAAAGAAAAAACGGAACCAGGGATCCGCGCTTTGCGGGTTGTGGGCTGGCGACTTGCTGGTGTTGATGCTCACCACGGCCGGCGATGCGGTGCGGGCGGCGGCACGGAAGCTCCCTGTGCCTTCGACCGTCGCCACCGGCGTGCCCGATGGGGCTTCGAACACGGGCACCACGGCGGTCTGGCGGCCCAGCCATTGGGGCTGCAAGGTGCCCACCACGAACAACGCCGCCACGAGCACAGTGACGGTTTGGGCGAACAGGAGCCAGAGTCGTTTCATGGGAATGTCGAGCGGGTTGAGGAGGGACGCGGCCTTGGCCGCGTCCGCCGATATTGTCCCGCATATGGGCGTGAACGGCGACGGCTTCAAGGGGCGGTCGGCCCGGTCGGTGGAGGAGGGGCTGTCAGAATGGAGGACTCCGCCCAGCCCCACGCCGACCGCCCATGCCCGATCCGCGCACCGATCACCCTGCCGTTTCCCGCGCCGCCCTGACCGATGCTCTGGACACGCTGCTGCAGCCTGCGCTGTTCAAGGACTACGGGCCGAACGGGTTGCAGGTCGAGGGCCGGGCCGAGGTGCACAAGCTGGTGAGCGGGGTGACCGCCAGCCGGGCGCTGATCGAGGCCGCCGTGAAGGAGGGCGCCGATGCCATCCTGGTGCACCACGGCCTGTTCTGGCGCGGGCAGGACGGCCGCGTGACCGGCTGGATGAAGCAGCGCCTGGCGCTGCTGCTGGCGCACGACATCAATTTGCTGGCCTACCACCTGCCGCTGGATGCGCACCCCGAGCTGGGCAACAACGCGCAGCTTGCACGCCAACTGGGGGTGGCCGTGTACGCCGATGCGCGCGGCCGCTTCGGCGAGCAGGCCCTGGGCTTCATGGGCGAGCGCCGCAGCGAGTCGGCCGCCGCGCTGGCCGATCATGTGGCCCGGTGTCTGGGCCGCGCGGTGACCTTGGTCGCCGAGCCCGATCGCCCGGTGCACCATGTGGCGCTGTGCACCGGTGGCGCGCAGGGCTATTTCGAGGCGGCCATCGCGGCCGGCGCGGACGTGTTCATCACAGGCGAGATTTCCGAGCCGCAGGCGCACTATGCCCGCGAATGTGGCGTCGCCTACATCGCCTGCGGCCACCACGCGTCCGAGCGCTATGGTGCGCCTGCTGTCGGTGCCCATGTGGCCGCGCAGCTGGGGCTGGCGCACGTGTTCATCGACATCGACAACCCCGCCTGAGGCGCCACATGCCGCCGTTCCCACCCCCTCCGCTGATTCTGAGCATGGGCGATCCTGCGGGCATCGGGCCCGAGATCATCGCCAAGGCGTTCCGTGAACGGCCGGCGCTGCAGCGCCAGGTGGTGGTGGCCGGCGACGTGGCGACGATGCACCAGGCCTTGCGCGCCACGGCGGCGGAGCGCGGCTCGGCCGCCGAAGCGCTGATGCTGGCCGAAATCGAGGCGTTGCCGGATCTTGACGCCGTGCCTTCCGGCAGCATGGCCGTGGTGCAGGCGTGTTCGCTGGCCCGCCCGGTGCCCATGGGGCGTGTGAATGCCGAGGCCGGGTTGGCGGCAGCCGACTGCATTCGTTGGGCCGCACAGGCGACCCTGACGGGGCGGGCCCGAGCCCTGGTGACCGCGCCCATCCACAAAGAAGCGCTGGCAGCCGCCGGTGTCGATCACCCAGGCCACACCGAGTTGCTGCAGGCGCTCGCGGCTGCGCACGCCGGCGTGCCGATCTCTGCACTGCCGGTGCGCATGATGCTCAGCTGCCCCGGGTTGAGCACCGTGCTGGTGAGCATTCATGTGTCCTTGCAGCAGGCGCTGCAAGCCGTGACCCAGGCCCAGGTGCTGCAGACCATCCGCATCACCGACGCGCATTTCCGGCGGACCGGGCTGGCCGCGCCACGCATCGCCGTGGCCGGGCTGAACCCGCACGCGGGGGAGGGTGGATTGTTCGGCCGGGAAGAAATCGAGACCATTGCGCCGGCGGTGGCACAGGCGCAACAGGAAGGTGTGCAGGCCAGCGGACCGCACGCACCCGACACGGTGTTCATGCGCGCCCGCCAGGGGGCCTTTGACGTGGTGGTGGCGATGTACCACGACCAGGGGCTGATTCCCGTCAAGCTGTTGGGTCTGGAGCATGGCGTGAACACCACGCTGGGCCTGCCCTTCGTGCGCACCAGCCCCGACCACGGCACGGCGTTCGACATCGCCGGCACCGGCCAGGCCAGCGCCACCAGCCTGCTGGCGGCCATTGACGCCGCCCTGGCCGCCACGGTCGTCTGAGGCATGAAAAACGCCGCATCCCCGTGAGGGGTGCGGCGTGGCCGGAAGCAGCGGGCGATTACTTGCGCAGGCTGTCGCGGATCTCGCGCAGCAGGGCGATGTCTTCGGGCGTTGCGGGCGGCTCGGCCGGCGCGGCGGGCGCGGCGGGCGCTTCGCGCTTGAGGCGGTTGATCTGCTTGACCATGATGAAGATGATGAACGCCATGATGGTGAAGTTCAGCGCCACCGTGATGAAGTTGCCGTAGGCCAGGGTCGGCACGCCGGCCGCCTTCAGGCCGGCCAGCGTCGCGGGCGTGCCCTCGGGCACTTTGCCGAGCGCGAGGTACAGGTTGGTGAAATCCAGGCTGCCGAAGATGGCGCCCACGATGGGCATGATCACGTCGTCGACCATGGAGGTGACGATCTTGCCGAAAGCTCCGCCGATGATCACGCCCACGGCGAGGTCGATCACGTTGCCCTTGACGGCAAATTCCTTGAACTCTTGCAACATGCCCATGAGGTCCTCCGGTTGGCGAGTGATTGAAATGGATGGCGGAAAGTCGAGAAGCATTCTCACACAGCCGTGCGTGGCGTTCGCTGGCATCGAGTGCTCCCGGGCAATAGCCAAGTCCCACACCCCGACAAGCGGTAAAGCCCCTTGACTGCTCCAGTACAATGCCGGGTTGTCCCTAGTGTCCCGTCTCGACCCCATTGAAAGATCCCCATGAGTGAAGCAACCGCCGGTGCGACTGTTGATCGCAGCCGCAGAACCTGGCTGATCACCTCCTGCGCCATGGGTGGTGCTGGTGCAGCCGCCGTCGCCGTTCCCTTCGTGAGCACCTTCCAGCCATCCGAACGGGCCAAGGCCGCGGGCGCCGCCGTGGAAGTGGACATCTCCGGCATCCAGCCCGGGGAAAAGATCGTGGTCGAATGGCGCGGCAAGCCGGTGTGGATCCTGCGCCGCACGCCCGAGCAGCTCGCCGCGCTCGAGACCATCGAGGGTCAACTGGCCGACCCGAACTCGGATCGCACGGCTTACCCGACGCCGGCCTACGCCAAGAACCGTCACCGTTCCATCAAGCCCGAATTCCTCGTGACCGTGGGCATCTGCACCCACCTCGGTTGTTCCCCCGGCGACAAGCTCACCCCCGGCCCGCAGCCTTCGCTGCCGGACGACTGGAAGGGCGGCTTCCTGTGCGCCTGCCACGGCTCCACCTTCGACGTGGCCGGCCGCGTGTTCAAGAACAAGCCGGCGCCCGACAACCTGGAAGTGCCGCCGCACTACTACCTGTCCGACACCACCTTGCTGGTGGGTGAAGAGAAGCAGGCTTGAGCGGCACTGACAGACAACGGATCACAGAGGCATCCCCATGGCTGAATTCAAAGAAATTTCCCCCGACGCGCCGATCGGTCAGAAAGCGCTGAACTGGATCGACAACCGGTTCCCGGCATCCAAGCTGTACAAGGAGCACCTCTCCGAGTACTACGCGCCCAAGAACTTCAACTTCTGGTACTTCTTCGGCTCGCTGGCCCTGCTGGTGCTCGTGATCCAGATCGTCACCGGCATCTTCCTGGTGATGCACTACAAGCCTGACGCCAACCTCGCCTTCGCGTCGGTCGAGTACATCATGCGCGACGTGCCCTGGGGCTGGCTGATCCGCTACATGCACTCCACCGGCGCCTCGGCGTTCTTCGTGGTGGTGTACCTGCACATGTTCCGCGGCCTCATCTACGGCAGCTACCGCAAGCCGCGCGAGCTGGTCTGGGTGTTCGGCTGCGCGATCTTCCTGTGCCTGATGGCCGAGGCCTTCATGGGCTACCTGCTGCCCTGGGGCCAGATGTCCTACTGGGGCGCCCAGGTGATCGTCAACCTGTTCTCCGCCATTCCCTTCGTCGGTCCCGACCTGGCGCTGCTGATCCGCGGCGACTTCGTGGTGGGCGACGCCACGCTGAACCGCTTCTTCAGCTTCCACGTGATCGCTGTGCCATTGGTGCTGCTGGGTCTGGTGGTCGCTCACCTGATCGCCCTGCACGAAGTGGGCTCCAACAACCCCGACGGTGTGGAGATCAAGGCCACCAAGGACGCATCGGGCAAGCCGCTGGACGGCATCCCGTTCCACCCCTACTACACCGTGCACGACATCCTGGGCGTCTCGGTCTTCCTGATGGTGTTCTCGGCGATCATCTTCTTCGCCCCCGAGTTTGGCGGCTACTTCCTCGAGTACAACAACTTCATCCCGGCCGACCCGCTGGTGACGCCGCTGCACATCGCGCCGGTCTGGTACTTCACGCCGTTCTACTCGATGCTGCGTGCCATCACCACCGAAATGATGTACGCCCTGGTGGCCATCGTCGTCATCGCGGCGGTCCTGGGTGCGCTCAAGGCCAAGGTGTCCGGCGCGATCAAGGGTGGCATCGTGATCGCTGCACTGGTGCTGGTGGCGCTGATGCTGTCCATCGACGCCAAGTTCTGGGGCGTGGTCGCCATGGGCGGCGCCGTCATCATCCTGTTCTTCCTGCCCTGGCTCGATCACAGCCCGGTCAAGTCCATCCGCTACCGCCCGAACTGGAACATCTGGCTGTACACGGTGTTTGTGATCAACTTCCTGATCCTCGGTTACCTTGGGGTGCAACCGCCGTCGCCCATTGGCGAGCGGGTGTCCCAGTTGGGTACGCTGTTCTACTTCGGCTTCTTCCTGCTGATGCCCTGGTGGAGCCGCATCGGCGAATTCAAGCCGGTGCCCCAGCGCGTTACGTTCCAGCCCCACTGAACCCACAGAGCCAATCCGGAGAGTCAAGCAAATGAAAAAAATCCTCTTGGGCTTCATGCTGGCCCTGGGCTTGTCGGGCGCGGCGCTGGCCGCTGGTGGAAACTTCCCGCTGGACAAGGCGCCTCAGCGCACCAACGACATGGCTGCCCTGCAGAACGGCGCCAAACTGTTCGTCAACTACTGCCTGAGCTGCCACTCGGCGGCGTTCATGCGCTACAACCGCCTGCGCGACATCGGCCTGAACGACAAGCAGATCGCTGAAAACCTGACCTTCACGACCGACAAGATCGGTGACACGATGAAGGCCGCCATCGATCCGAAGCAGGCCAAGCAGTTCTTCGGCGTGAACCCGCCCGACCTCAGCCTGATCGCCCGTTCGCGCTCCAGCAGCGCGGGCAGCGGTGCCGACTATGTCTACACCCTGCTGCGCACCTACTACCGCGACGACACCAAGCCGACCGGCTGGAACAACCTGGTGTTCCCGAACATCGGCATGCCCCACCCGCTGTGGGAGCTGCAAGGTGAGCGCCGCCCGGTGCACGAGAAGGTGATGAGCCACGGCCACGAGGTGGACCGCGTCAAAGGCTGGGAGCAGGTCAAACCCGGCACCCTGAGCGATGCGCGCTACGAAGAAAACGTTGGCGACCTGGTGGCCTACCTGCAGTGGATGGCCGAGCCTTCCCAGAACTCGCGCGTGCGCATCGGCGTGTGGGTGATGCTGTTCCTGGCGGCTTTCACCATCGTGGCCTGGCGTTTGAATGCGGCCTTCTGGAAAGACGTCAAATAATCCGATCCGGCTGGGGCGGTCTCATGGGAGGCCGGCCCGACCGTTCCACAGTGGTTTGCAATGCCCGACGGGCATGTTCGCAAGCCACTGTTTTTTGCTTTAAGGAGACTCCCACATGATGGTCTTGTATTCGGGCACCACCTGCCCTTACTCCCACCGCTGCCGTTTCGTGCTGTTTGAAAAAGGCATGGATTTCGAGATCCGGGACGTCGACCTGTACAACAAGCCTGAAGACATCAGCGTGATGAACCCGTATGGCCAGGTGCCTATCCTGGTCGAACGCGATCTCATCCTGTACGAATCGAACATCATCAACGAGTACATCGACGAACGCTTCCCGCATCCCCAGCTGATGCCCGGCGACCCGGTGGACCGCGCGCGCGTGCGCCTGTTCCTGCTGAACTTCGAGAAAGAGTTGTTCACGCACGTGTCCATGCTCGAATCGCGCAGCACCAAGGGCAACGAGAAAGCGCTGGAGAAGGCCCGTTCGCACATCCGCGATCGCCTGACCCAGCTCGCACCGGTGTTCCTGAAGAACAAGTTCATGCTGGGTGACAACTTCTCCATGCTGGACGTGGCCATCGCCCCCCTGCTGTGGCGCCTGGATTTCTACGGCATCGAACTCAGCAAGAACGCCGCTCCCCTGCTCAAGTACGCCGAGCGCATCTTCTCGCGCCCGGCCTACATCGAGGCGCTCACGCCGTCCGAAAAGGTGATGCGCAAGTAAACGGCACGCGGTCCCGCAGGGGACCAAGCCAGAAGCTTCATGAGTACCTTCGAACCGGAAATCCCCTCCACGCGGCCGTACCTGATCCGTGCCCTGCACGAATGGTGTGCCGACAATGGGTTCTCGCCCTACATCGCCGTCCAGGTCGATGCGTCGGTGCGGGTGCCCATGGAGTTCGTGAAGAACGGTGAGATCGTGCTCAACGTGAGCATGGAAGCCACCAGCTCGCTCAAGCTGGGCAATGAATTCATCGAGTTCAAGGCCCGGTTCGGTGGGGTGGCGCGCGAGATCATTGTGCCGATCAGCCATGTGATCGCCATTTATGCGCGCGAGAACGGCCAAGGCATGGCTTTTCCAGCGCCGCCCGCGGCGGCCGTTTCCTCCGGGCCCGCCGTGGACGCCGCTGTGGTGCCCGATGCGCCTTCGGGTGTCGAAGAGGCCTCCGATGGTCCCGGCCGTGGCCCGCTGCGGTCCGTTCCCAGCGATGGCGCACCCGCGTCGGGTGATCTGCCCGATCCACCGTCAGGCCCTGGTCGGCCGGGCGGCAGGCCCCAGCTCAAGCGCGTCAAGTAGAATTTTTCGCTCAACCCGCCGCTTTAGCTCAGTTGGTAGAGCAATCGCCTTGTAAGCGATAGGTCGTCTGTTCGAGTCAGACAAGCGGCACCAGGCACCGCCCGCGCAGGCTCAGGGTGCGCTCATCGTCCCGGCGTTTGGACTTTGATGCGGATTGCGTTAACCTGCGCACCCCTTTGGGTCAGAGCCAGTTGCAGCGAAGGCAGCAAATGGCGCAGTTTGGTCGACGCGGCGGAACTGGCCACGAGCAGGCACCACTCCTGATCTTGCAAGGGGCCGGCCAGCACATGCGGACGCAAGCTGGCGGGGATCAGGTGTTGCACCTGATCCAGGCACCAACGGGACTCCCGGATGCGCTCCTGCAGCGCGGCGAGCGTGGGCGCAGCTCCCACGGCCTGCTCCAGGCTGAGCATGGTGTTGTGGGATCGGGGGGCGGTAGACATGCGATGTAGGTGGCCTAGTTGAATCTGGGCAGCCTGGAAAGGTAGAGCAGTGCACATCATTATCACGGACGCCTGGCTGGCCAGGAGCCGCGCCATGCACCTCAGTGGATTCAAGCTCGTCGGCGTCGGCGTGCTCGCGTCGGTGCTGTTGATGCTGGGGGCGATCACCACCTATCACTGGGTGTTTCTGGAGGGGGTGCGCCAGGGCTGGCCCGGGTTTGCGCCGGTGGCGCGGCTGGTGCACCAGGATGAAGCCAACACCCAGAACGCCTACATGCGCGCCAACCTCGACGCCATGGCCCGCAAGCTGGGCGAAATGCAGGCGCGCATGGTGCAGATCGACTCGCTGGGTGAACGGGTCGCAGGCCTGGCGGGCCTGAGCCCGGCGGAGTTCAAGCCCAAGCCGGGTGCCGGCGGCGCGCTGGTGGGGGGGCGTGACCTGAGCATGGACGAATTGATGGGTGCGCTGGATCGGATCGACCAGACCAGCGGTTCGCGGGTGGACTGGTTGACGGTGGTGGAGTCGCGCCTGTTCGACCAGAAGATCCAGCGCACCATGGTGCCGACCGAGCAACCGGTGGCCGGCGTGCAGGTGGGGTCGCCGTTCGGTTTTCGCATCGACCCCATCACCGGGCGATCCGCCCTGCACACGGGCCTGGATTTCCCGTCCGATCCGGGCACCCCGATTCTGGCCGCCGCGGGCGGGATGGTGGTGGTGCAGGAATACCACCCTGCCTACGGCAACATGGTGGAAGTGGACCATGGCAACGACCTTGTCACCCGCTATGCCCACGCCTCGAAAGTGCTGGTCAAGAAGGGCGACATCGTGAAGCGGGGCCAGAAGATCGCGGAAGTGGGCTCCACGGGGCGCTCCACCGGACCGCATCTGCACTTCGAGGTCTGGGTCTCGGGCGTGCCCCAGGATCCGCAACGCTTCCTGGCCGCGGGTGAAAACATGGCCGTGGCCAAGGCGACAGGGCCCGGCCCTCGCAGGCCCTGAGCGCGGTGCAGGTGCGGCGGGTAAAATGCGCGCTTTGCTCTTGAAAGCCCTGCGTCCGTCGGCACATCACGGGTAGTTTCCCGTCGTTTGCTCTCCCGGGTTCGCGAGAGCCCTCCTACCTTCAATTGCCTGCCCGGAATCCACAGGGTGTCCGGCGCAGGCCCGTACGTATGGCCACAAACTTCCTCACCAAAATCTTTGGTAGCCGCAATGACCGTCTCCTGAAGACCTATCGCAAGACGGTGGAGCGCATCAATGGACTGGAGTCGAAGTTCGAGCAGCTCAGCGACGACGAGCTGAAGGCGCAGACGGAGGCGTTCAAGCAGCGCATCGCCCAGGGCGAAGCCTTGGAGGCCTTGTTGCCCGAGGCGTTTGCCGTGGTGCGCGAAGCCAGCAAGCGCGTCATGAAGATGCGCCACTTCGATGTGCAACTGATGGGGGGCCTGGCGCTGCACCATGGCAAGGTTGCCGAGATGCGCACCGGCGAGGGCAAGACGCTGACCGCCACGCTGCCCGTCTACCTCAACGCACTGACCGGCAAGGGCGTTCATGTCGTTACCGTCAACGACTACCTGGCCAGCCGCGATGCCCAGTGGATGGGCCGGCTGTACAACTTCCTTGGCCTGAGCGTGGGTATCAACCTGCCCCAGGCGCCGCGAGAGGAAAAGCAGGCGGCCTACCGCGCCGACATCACGTACGGCACCAACAACGAGTACGGCTTCGACTACCTGCGCGACAACATGGTCTACGAGGCCGCTGATCGCGTGCAACGGGGCCTGAACTACGCGATCGTGGACGAGGTGGACTCGATCCTGATCGACGAGGCCCGCACGCCCCTGATCATCAGTGGCCAGGCCGAAGACCAGACCCAGGTCTACCTAGCGATCAAGCAGCTGGTGCCCCACCTGGTGCGCCAGGAGGGCGAGGCCGATCCGCGCACGGGTGAAGGGGTGATCAAACCCGGCGACTTCACCGTGGACGAGAAGGCGCATTCCATTCACATGACCGAGCAGGGTCATGAGAATGCCGAGCGCCTGCTGAGCCAGGCCGGCCTGTTGCCCGAAGGGGCTTCGCTGTACGACCCCGCCAACATCGCGTTGCTGCACCACCTGGTGACCTCGCTGAAGGCGCACCACCTCTACCACCGCGATCAGCACTATGTGAACCAGAACGGCGAGATCGTCATCGTCGATGAGTTCACGGGCCGGCTCATGTCGGGCCGCCGCTGGAGCGACGGCCTGCACCAGGCCGTGGAAGCGAAAGAAGGCGTGGCCATCCAGCCGGAGAACCAGACGCTGGCGTCCATCACCTTCCAGAACTATTTCCGTCTCTATAGCAAGCTCTCGGGCATGACCGGCACGGCCGACACCGAGGCCTACGAATTCCAGGAGATCTATGGCCTGGAGACGGTGGTGATCCCGCCCAACCGGCCGAGCAAGCGCAACGACCAGCTGGACCGGGTCTACAAGACCACCAAGGAAAAGTATGTTGCGGCGATCGAGGACATCCGCGAGTGCCACGAGCGCGGCCAGCCGGTGCTGGTGGGTACCTCGTCGATCGAGAACTCCGAGATCATCGCCAGCCTGCTGCAGGCCGAAAAGCTGCCGCACGAGGTGCTCAACGCCAAGCAGCACGCCCGCGAGGCCGACATCATCATCCAGGCGGGCCGGCCCGGCGCGATCACCATCGCCACCAACATGGCTGGACGCGGTACCGACATCGTGCTCGGCGGCAACCTCGAGAAGATGGTCGACGCGGTGCAGAACGACGAGTCACTCGACGAAGTGACCAAGGCGGCCCGCATCGAGACGATCCGCCAGCAATGGCAGCAGGACCACGAGAAGGTCAAGGCGCTGGGCGGCCTGCGCATCATCGCGACCGAGCGCCACGAATCGCGCCGCATCGACAACCAGCTGCGTGGCCGCTCGGGCCGCCAGGGCGACCCTGGCTCCTCGCGTTTCTACCTGAGCCTGGACGACTCGCTCATGCGCATCTTCGCGGGCGACCGCGTGCGCGCGATCATGGACCGCCTGAAGATGCCCGAGGGCGAGGCGATCGAAGCCGGCATCGTCACGCGCAGCATCGAGAGCGCGCAGCGCAAGGTCGAGGCGCGCAACTTCGACATCCGCAAGCAGCTGCTGGAGTACGACGACGTTTCCAACGACCAACGCAAGGTGATCTACCAGCAGCGCAACGACATTCTGGACGCCACCTCGTTGCGCGCGCAGATCGACGCACTGCGTGAAGGCTGCTTCACCGACTTGGTGCACCAGTATGTGCCCGAGGGCAGCGTGGAAGAGCAATGGGACTTGCCCACGCTGGAGCGTGTGCTGCGCGATGAGTGGGCCGTGGAAGCGCCCGTGTCCAGCTGGGTGGCCGATGCGGAAGCCATCGATGTCGAGGAAATCGTCGAGCGCGTGCAGGCGGCGGCCAAGACGGTCTTCGAGGGCAAGGTGGCGCTGGTGGGCGAGGAGAACTTCACCCAGTTCGAGCGCGTGGTGCTCCTGCAGACCATCGACAGCCAATGGCGTGAACACCTCTCGGCCCTGGACTACCTGCGCCAGGGCATCCACCTGCGCGGCTATGCGCAGAAGCAGCCGAAACAGGAGTACAAGCGCGAGGCTTTCATGCTGTTCGGCCAATTGCTCGACAGCGTCAAGAACGATGTCACCCGCGTGCTCATGAACGTGCGCGTGCAATCGGCCGAACAGATGGCCGAGGCGGCCGAGCGGCTGGAAGAGCGCGCCGAGCAGATCACCAACGTGACCTACACCGCGCCGACCGAAACGGGCGAGGCCGAGACCATCGCCGATGCGGCCATTGCCGCGGCTGCGCGCCCTGCGGGCGACGTGCCGCGTGTGGGGCGCAACGATCCCTGCCCCTGTGGCAGTGGCAAGAAATACAAACACTGCCACGGCAAGCTGGACTGACGGTGGCGTGAGGGCGGCACCCCAGGGTGCCCGCCGTCGCGCGGCCGTCGGGCATCACGGTACATCCACGGAGTTCACATGCCTGTTCAACTCAACGCCCCCTTGGCCACCGATCTGCTGCCCGTTTCGGGCGTGCGCATTGGCGTGGCGCAGGCGGGCATCCGCAAGGCCAACCGCAAAGACCTTACGGTGTTCCTGCTCGATGAAGGCTGCGCCGTGGGCGCGGTGTTCACGCAGAACCGCTACGCCGCCGCACCGGTTCAGGTGTGCCGGGACCACTTGGCTTCCGGGCAGTCCATCCGCGCGCTGGTGATCAACACCGGCAATGCGAACGCCGGTACCGGCGAGCCCGGCCTGGCCAACGCGCGCCAGACCTGCACCGCGCTCGCGCGCTCGCTCGGTCTGCACCACGAGCAGGTGCTGCCGTTCTCGACCGGCGTGATCATGGAGCCGCTGCCGCTGGACCGCCTGCTGGCCGGCCTGCCGTTGGCGCTGGCCGACGCGGCGCAGCCGCAGACCGAGGGTGGGGCGCAATGGCTCTCGGCGGCGCAGGGCATCATGACCACGGACACCTTGCCCAAGGCCTTCAGCCAGCGCTTCGAGCTGGACGGGCGGACCCTCAGCGTGACCGGCATTGCCAAGGGCGCGGGCATGATCCGGCCCAACATGGCCACCATGCTGGGATTCCTGGCCACCGACGCCGCCGTCGCGCCCGCGCTCATGAATGCGCTGGCGCGCCGCCTGGCCGATGCTTCCTTCAACCGCGTCACGGTTGACGGCGATACCAGCACCAACGACTCCTTTGTCGTGGTGGCCACCGGGCGGGCGGGCAACACCCCCATCACCGATCTGGAGAGCCCCGCAGGGCGTGCACTGCTGGCGGCACTCACCCCGGTGGCGCGGCAGCTGGCGCACGCCATCGTGCGCGATGGCGAAGGCGCCACCAAGTTCATCACCGTGCAGGTGGATGGTGGCCGCGACGCTTCGGAATGCCTGCTGGCCGCGTACGCGGTCGCGCACTCGCCTCTGGTGAAGACGGCGTTCTTCGCCAGCGACCCGAACCTCGGCCGCATCCTGGCCGCGGTGGGCTACGCGGGCATTCACGACCTGGATGTCAACGGCATCGACCTGCACCTGGGCGACGTGCACGTGGTCAGCGCCGGTGGGCGCCACCCCGCCTACAAGGAAGAAGACGGCCAGCGCGTCATGAAGCAGGCCGAGATCCTGGTGCGCATCGGTCTGGGCCGGGGCACGGCGAGCGAGACGGTGTGGACGTGCGACTTCAGCCACGAGTACGTGACCATCAACGCCGACTACCGGTCATGAACGAGCACTTCGAACGCCTGCTGCAGCGCGCCGAGCAGCTCATCAGCCGCATCGAGGCGGTGCTGCCGCAGCCCATGTCGGCGCCGGACTGGGCTGCCGCCGTGGCCTGGCGTTATCGCAAGCGCAGCAGCGGTCATGGCGTCCTGGAGCCTGTGCGTCACGTGGGTGCAATGCGCCTGGGTGATCTGCAGGAGATCGACGGGCAGAAGGAGAAGATCCAGCGCAACACCCTGCAGTTCGTGCAGGGTCTGCCGGCCAACAACGTGTTGTTGACCGGTGCGCGCGGTACCGGCAAGTCCTCGCTGGTGCGCGCCTGCCTCAACGAATACGCGCCGCAAGGCCTGCGGCTGATCGAGGTGGACAAGTCCGACCTGGTGGATTTGCCCGACATCGTCGAAGTGGTCGCTGAGCGGTCCGAGCGCTTCATCGTGTTCTGCGACGACCTCAGTTTCGAGGACGGCGAGCCAGGCTACAAGGCGCTCAAGTCCATCCTGGATGGGTCGGTTTCGGCCGCGAGCCCCAACGTGCTGATCTACGCCACCAGCAACCGCCGCCACCTGCTGCCCGAATACATGAAGGAAAACCTCACCTACACGCACACGGCGGATGGCGAGGTGCACCCGGGCGAGGTGGTGGAGGAAAAGATTTCCCTGTCGGAACGCTTCGGCCTCTGGGTGAGCTTCTACCCGTTCAGTCAGGACGAGTACCTCACCATCGTCGCGCAGTGGCTCTCCTCGTTGGGGGTCCCTGCCGCCGACATCGAGGCGGCGCGGCCCTTGGCGCTGGTCTGGGCACTGGAGCGCGGTTCGCGCAGCGGGCGGGTGGCCTACCAGTTCGCGCGCGACTACGCGGGCACCCACGCCACACAGGCATGAGCGCGCCGGTGTTGGTGGTCGATGCCGACCAGGACGCGCCGCGTCCTGCCAATCGGCCCGTGGTGGACGTGGCCGTGGGCGTGCTGATCGCGCCGGATGGTGCCTTCCTGTTGACTTCCCGTCCACCGGGCAAGGTGTATGCCGGGTATTGGGAGTTTCCGGGCGGCAAGTTGGAGGCGGGTGAAACCGTGGAGCAGGCGCTGCGGCGCGAACTCCAGGAAGAGATTGGCCTGACCATCGGCACCGCGCACATCTGGAAAGTGTCGATGGTGGACTACCCGCATGGACTGGTGCGGCTGCATTTCTGCAAGGTGCGCGACTGGACCGGTGAACTGCAGATGCGCGAAGGCCAGCAGTTCGCTTGGCAGACCTTGCCGGTGTCGTGTGCCCCTGTGCTGGCCGGCACCGTGCCCGTGCTGGAGTGGCTGGCAGCCGAACAGACGGTTTGAGGCCGGTCCGCTGAACCGCGGACGAGGTGGTTTCAGCTTTGTTCGAAGCCGGGGTCGCTCTGGCCTTCCTTTTCCGGCAGGCTGAATTCTTCGTTGGCCCAGGCGCCCAGGTCCATCTGCTTGCATCGCTCGCTGCAGAACGGCCGGTACGCGTTGCTCGGCGCGTAGATGCTGGGTCCGCCGCAATTCGGGCAGCGGACGGTTCTGACGGGTGTGCCGGTGGCTTTGTCGCTCACGGCCGACCTCAGGCGCACAGGGTCAGTTCAAACGCAGCGTCCTCCTGCGCTGGATGCAAGCGGTCGTCTTCGCCGTGGCGCATCAGGCGCACCGACAGCATCAGCCGGTTGCCGCTGATTTCGGGAATGAGCCCCGTGGATGGGTCGATGCGCAAGCGCAGCAGCTGGAAGCTGCGACCCTGCGGAAGGGTCAGCTGGAACTGACCACCTGGCGCGACCACCTTCTGGGCCGAACCCGATTCGCGCAGCATCTTGAGCAACTGCACGATGGATTCGGCCAAGGGTGCCAGCGGGACCGACCAGCGATGCAGGTCGGCCCGGCGTTCCTCCGCGCTCCGGTGCTGCCAGTGGTAGTAGCCGGGCAGATCAAACTCGCAGGTGCCGCCTGGGATGCCGATACGGCTGCGGATGCTCATCAGCCAGTCGTTCTCAGTCAGGGCCTGGCCGGTCTTGCCGGTCATTTCGCTCAGTTGCGTGAAGCAGTCTTCCAGCTTCTGGATGACCTCTTCCAGGGCCTGCTCCGCGATCATCGGATTGCCGCGAAAAGCGATGAGTTGCTGCTTGTGCCGGTCCAGGTCCTTGAGCACATCCGACTTCATGTCGGCCCGGGCCGCCACGTCCATGATCTCGAAGATGGTCTGGATCGCGTAGTGGTGGTCCAGCGGATGGCTGCGGGGCACCAGTTCCACCATGCGACGAAACAGCTGTTCAAGCCGCAGGTAGGTGCGAATGCGTTCGTTGAAGGGGTAGTCGTACAGGATCACGGCAGCGGGGCGGTCGCGGGACGGAGCGGCGGGTGGGGGTTCATCATAGCCCGAACCGCTTGGCCAGGACCTCTGCGGTGCGCTCCAGCAGGGCCAGGTCGTCGGCGTCGTTGAAGACCACGAGGTCGGCTGCGGCCAGGCGCAAGGCACGCGGACTCTGGTTGCGCATCACGGCTTCGGTGGTGGTGGCATCCCATCCACTGCGTGCATTCACGCGGCGGATCTGCGTGGTGGGCGAGCAGTCGACCACCAGCACGCGGTCCAGCTGAGGCCGCCAGCGTGGGGACTCGACGAGCAGAGGCACATCGAACACCAGACAGGAAGAGGTTGATGCCTGGGCTTGGCGCTGGATTTCCGCGCCCACCAGCGGATGGATGATCTGCTCCAACGTGTGGCGGGCTTCGGGGTGTGCGAACACGTGATCGCGCATGCGCTGCCGGTCGAGGGCGCCATCTGGAGCCAGGAATGCCGGGCCAAAGGTGTGTGCGATGGCGGGCATTGCGGCACCGCCGGCTTCTGTGCTGCGGCGGGAGATGGCATCGGCATCGATCACACTGGCGCCACGGGCCTGCAGCAGGCGCGCCAGCGTGCTCTTGCCACTGCCAATGCCACCGGTGAGTCCCAGCCGCAGGGGTGGGCTTTGAGGCGTCGGGCTCACAGGCCGATGGCGGCCAGAATGGCCGAAGGGCCAAAGACCATCGAGGTCAAGCCGGCCAAGGCCAGGAAGGGGCCGAAAGGCACATAGCCTCCCTCGCGCAGGTTGCCCTTGAGTTTGATGGCGATGCCCACCACGGCACCGATCACCGATGCCATCAGGATCACCGGGATCAAGGCTTGCCAGCCGAACCACGCGCCGAAGGCGGCGAAGAGCTTGAAGTCACCGTAGCCCATGCCTTCCTTGCCCGTGATCAGCTTGAAAGCCCAGTACACCAGCCAGAGCGACAGATAGCCTGCCACGGCCCCCCAGAGAGCGTCCGGGAGCGCGGTATCGGTCAGTCGCAGACCTGCTGCGCACAGGCCGGCCCACAGCAAGGGAAGGGTGATGTCGTCGGGCAGCAGCGTGGTGTCCCAGTCGATACACGCGAGTGCCAGCACCGCCGCGGAAAAACCGCACCAGGCCAGGGCCTCCCAGCCGAGCCCCCATTGCCACCCACACCAGGCGAACAGCACCGCGGCTGTCAACTCCACCGCCGGATAGCGTGCGCTGATCGGCGCGTTGCACTGGCTGCATTGGCCGCGCAAGGCGAGGTAGCTGAACACCGGGATGTTCTCGAACCAGCGGATCTGATGTCCGCAATGCGGGCAGCGCGAGCGCGGCACCATCAGGTTGAATGGTTCAGCTTCTGGTGAGGCCGCTGCCGGATTCTCCTCCGTGTTCTGGAGATCCGCGCATTCGGCGGCCCAGCGCAGCTCCATCATCTTGGGCAGGCGGTGAATCACCACATTGAGAAAGCTGCCCACCAACAAGCCGAGCAAGCCCAGCAGCGCCGCGCCCGGCACGCCCGCTTCCGCCAGCATCAAACCACCTGGCCCAGCTTGAAGATGGGAAGGTACATCGACACCACGATGCCGCCAATGACGGTCCCCAGCACGACGATGATGATGGGCTCCATCAGGCTGGAGATGCCCGCCACCATGTCGTCGACCTCGGCTTCATAGAAGTCGGCGGCCTTGCCCAGCATGTGGTCGATGGAGCCCGACTCCTCACCGATGGCGCACATCTGCAGCACCATGGATGGGAAGATGTTGGCATTGGTCATGGCGTTGGTCAGGCTGGTGCCGGTCGACACCTCCTGCTGGATCCGTTCGGTGGCAATGGCGTAGACCGAGTTGCCCGATGCGCCGCCCACAGAGTCCAGCGCTTCCACCAGAGGCACGCCCGCCGCGAACATCGTCGCCAGCGTGCGCGTCCAGCGGGCGATGACCGATTTTTCGATCAATGGACCAAAGATCGGCAGCTTGAGCAGCAGGCGGTCCATGAACCGCTGCACCTTCTCATTGCGCCGCCAGGCCTGCATGAAAAAGTAGAAACCGCCACCGAGGACGCCAAAGATCAACCACCAGTACTCGGTGAAGAACTCGCTTATCGCGATCACGAACAGGGTCGGCGCGGGCAGATCGGCGCCGAAGGAGGAGAACACCTCCTTGAACGAAGGGATCACGAAGATCATGATGATGGTCACCACCACGAAGGCCACGATGATCACGGCGATCGGGTACATCAGCGCCGACTTGATCTTGGACTTGAGCGCCTCGGTCTTCTCCATGTAAGTGGCCAGGCGGTCCAGCAACTCCTCCAGAATACCGGCGGCTTCACCGGCTTCCACGAGGTTGCAGTAAAGGCTGTCAAAGTACAGCGGGTGTTTGCGAAACGCCGAACTCAGCGAGGTGCCGGTTTCCACATCGGTGCGGATGTCGTTGAGCAGCTTGGTGACGCTGGGGTTGGCGTTGCCCCGGCCGACGATGTCGAACGCCTGGAGCAGGGGCACACCGGCCTTCATCATGGTGGCCAGCTGGCGCGTGAAGATGGCAATGTCCTTGGGCTTGATGCGCTTGCCCGAACTCATGCGGCGCTTCTTGACCTTACCGGGCACGATGCCCTGGCGCCGCAGCGCGGCCAACACCTGGTTTTCTCCCGCGGCCCGTGTTTCTCCACGCACGGTCTTGCCGTTGCGGTCTTTGCCTTCCCACTCGAAGACGGCGTCCTTGACGTTCTTGGATACTGCGGTTGCCATGGTGTCCCTCTATCCCTCTGAGCCTTGTGTCTGGAGCTGCGTCACTCGTTGGTCACGCTGAGCACTTCTTCCAGCGAAGTCATGCCCAGCTTCACCTTGAGCAGACCCGATTCGCGCAGCGTGCGAACGCCCTCCTTGCTGGCCTGCTGGGCAATGTCGAGCGCGCTGCCACCACGCAGGATGATGCGTTGGATTTCTTCCGAAATGGGCATCACCTGGTAGATGCCGACGCGGCCCTTGTAGCCGTTGTTGCAGGCCGAGCACCCCACAGGCTTGTAGGGCGTCCAGGTGCCGTCAAGGTCTTCCGGCTTGAATCCGGCGTCCACCAGGGCCTTGCGCGGTACGTCCAGCGGCGCCTTGCAGGTGGCGCACAGGCGGCGGGCCAGCCGCTGGGCGGTGATCAGGATCACGCTGGAGGCGATGTTGAACGTGGGAATGCCCATGTTCATCATCCGCGTCAACGTGGTCGGCGCATCGTTCGTGTGCAGGGTGGACAGCACCATGTGACCGGTTTGTGCGGCCTTGATCGAGATGTCCGCCGTTTCGAGATCGCGAATCTCACCCACCATGATCACGTCGGGATCCTGGCGCAGAAATGCCTTGAGGGCCGCCGCGAAGGTCAGCCCCGCCTTCTCGTTGACGTTGACCTGATTGACGCCCGGCAGGTTGATTTCCGACGGATCTTCCGCCGTGGAAATGTTGATGCCCGGCTTGTTCAGGATGTTCAGGCAGGTGTACAGCGACACGGTTTTCCCCGAACCCGTGGGGCCGGTGACCAGCACCATGCCGTACGGCCGGCTGATCGCGTTCAACAGCCGCTCTTTTTCTTCAGGTTCGTAGCCCAGGGCATCGATGCCGACCTTGGCGCTGCTCGGGTCCAGAATACGGATCACGATCTTCTCGCCGAACAAGGTGGGCAGGGTGCTGACCCGAAAGTCGATCACCCGGTCCGGCCCGATCTTGAGTTTCATGCGCCCGTCCTGGGGCACACGCTTCTCCGAGATGTCCATGCGGGAGATCACCTTGATCCGCGACGCCAGCTTGTCCTTGATCACGATCGGCGGCGACGCAATTTCACGCAGTTCGCCGTCCACCCGAAAGCGCACCCGGTAGTTGTGCTCGTAAGGCTCAAAGTGCAAGTCGGATGCCCGCATGTTGAATGCGTCAATCAACATCTTGTGCAGGAACTTGACCACGGGCGCGTCGTCGACCTCCGACGCTTTGTCGGTCACGTCGCTCACGCTCGTCTCGGTGGCCGCCTCGTCGAACTCGAACTCGCCACCGATGATGTTGTCCATCGTGTCGTTGACGCTGGTGGTCTGGGTCTCCACCAGTTTGCTGAGCTTGTCGTACTCGGCAATCACCCAGTCCACGCCCATCTGGGTCGCGAACTTGATCTTCTCGGCGGCCTGTTGGTCGGCTGGATCGGCCGTGGCCACCATCAAGCGGTTGTTGCGTTTGCTCAGGACGACGATGCGGTAGTCGCTGCAGATCTTGGGATCGAGCAGGCCGGCGGGCAGGCGTTGCACGTCGATCGCGTCCAGATCGAGCAGCGGCGCGGCAAAAGCCACCGACATGGTGTGGGCCAGATCCGACGCGGATACCGCCCCTGAGCCGGTCAGCTCTGCGATGAAGCTCGAGCGGCCGCTTTGTGCTTTGCGATAAAGATCTTCAGCCGCCTTCTGGCCAAGCTTCCCCGCGGACACGAGCGCGCGGCCCAGGCCTGGCAAGGCCATGGACGGGGTCTCCTGAGGGAGGGTTTCGACGGACGCCATAGATTTCTATTTATCGTAAATCAAGGACTTGCCCGCCATTATTGAGGCAACTTGTGTCGGAAATGCGGATTCCCCCGCTGGCCGTTGTATCGAGGACGCGAAATCCGACCGGCCGGTCGTTGGCTCGGTCTGAACGGCAATGTCTGAAAGGGGGAAACTGGTCGGGGTGAGAGGATTCGAACCTCCGGCCTCTACGTCCCGAACGTAGCGCTCTACCAGGCTAAGCTACACCCCGATGGACCAAAGTGGTCGATCGTCTGAAGGCCGTTGGCCTTCAGCGGCTGCTCAAGATCGACGCTCAAGCAGGCCAGCCGCCAATTGTAGCAAAGCCGCGCTGTAGGCATTGACCGGCAGTTGCCTGGCGGCCTCAATCGCCCGTTGGGCCTCCGCGTGCGCACTGACCCGAGCAGCATCCAGGGCGCCCGTTTGAAGAATGATGTCCCTGATGGCGTCGAGATGCGCCACGTCGCCCTGTTCGATGGCCTGGCGCAGCAGCGCCTTCTGCGCCTCGGAGCCGGAACGCAGGGCGCAAATGATGGGCAGGGTGACCTTGCCTTCGCGCAGGTCATCCCCCAGGTTCTTGCCCAGTTCATCGGCACTGCCCTCGTAGTCGAGCACGTCATCGATCACCTGGAAGGCGGTGCCCAGGGCCTGCCCGTACTCCGCGCACAGGGCCTCGGTGTGGGCATCCGCGCCCGCCAGGATGGGCGCCAAGCGGGCGCTGGCTTCGAACAGTTTGGCCGTTTTGGAGCGGATCACGCGCAGGTACGCGGCCTCGTCGATGGTGGCGTCGTGCATGTTCATGAGTTGAAGTACTTCGCCTTCGGCGATCACGTTGGTGGCGTCGGACAGCACCTGCATCACGCGCATGTCGTTGATGTCCACCATCATCTGAAAAGCGCGGGAGTAAAGAAAGTCTCCCACCAGCACACTGGCGGCATTGCCAAATCGCTCGTTGGCGGTCTCGCGGCCTCGCCGCAAGGTGGACTCGTCCACCACGTCGTCGTGCAGCAGGGTCGCGGTGTGAATGAACTCCACCACGGCCGCCAGCGTGTGGCGCTGGGGGTTCTGGCTGTTGATCGCTCCGCTGACCAGCAGCAGCAAGGCCGGGCGCAAGCGCTTGCCGCCTGCCGAGATGATGTACTGGGCGACTTCCCGGACCAGCGGTACCTCGGTGGTCAGGCGTTCGCTGATGACTTGGTCCACCCGCTGCATGTCGGGCTGGATCAGCTCCAAGGGGCTGGCGGGGGAATTGATGGGGGTGGTCAAGGTGGAAACGCGGGGTCGATAGGGGGTGTCGGGCCGGGTTGGGATTATAGGAACGGTGCCCCAGGTCCTCTGAAAATGGCCGCACCAGAAAGCCGAGAAGGCGGTGGCACGCCAGCTGCTTGCTGGTTTTCCGGGCACATGCTAAAATCTAAGGCTCGGTGGAATTGGGTCCGCCGAGCTTCCATTCGTGGAATTTTTAAAGAGGTTCATATGTACGCGGTCATAAAAACCGGTGGCAAACAGTATCGTGTTGCTGCTGGCGAAAAAATTAAAGTAGAACAGATTGCTGCGGATGTGGGCCAAGAGATCGTGTTTGACCAAGTACTCGCTGTCGGCAACGGCACCGATATCAAGGTTGGCACTCCCTTGGTTTCCGGCGCAACGGTCACGGTCACGGTGTTGGCCCACGGCAGGCACGACAAGGTCAGCATCTTCAAGATGCGCCGTCGCAAGCACTACCAGAAGCGCCAAGGGCACCGTCAGAATTTCACCGAACTGCAGATTGCTTCGATCGCAGCCTGAGGAGTAAGTCAACATGGCACAGAAAAAAGGCGGCGGCTCAACGCGAAACGGGCGCGATTCCAAGCCCAAGATGCTCGGCGTGAAGGCGTTTGGTGGCGAGCTGGTCAGTGCTGGCTCGATCATCGTGCGTCAGCGCGGTACCAAGTTCCACCCCGGCATGAACGTGGGCGTGGGCAAGGACCACACCATTTTTGCAACGGTCGATGGCCACGTGAGCTTCGCCATCAAAGGCGCGCTGAACCGTCAGGTTGTCAGCATCACCCCCGTCTGAGTGGGCGTGCTCCGGTGCTGCAAGATTGAGAAATCGGTGCAGTGCGACGAGGCACATGTGATACGTTGAATGCAAAAGGCCCGCCCGTGCGGGCTTTTTGTTTGGCCCTTCTCTAGCAGTTCCTTCCTGGAAAGCATGTCATGAAATTTGTGGACGAAGCCACGATCGATGTCGCTGCGGGCGATGGCGGCAATGGCTGCGCATCTTTCCGGCATGAAAAATACAAAGAGTTCGGTGGCCCCGATGGAGGCGATGGCGGCCGCGGCGGCCATGTGTATGCCGTGGCGGACGCCAGCCTGAACACCCTGGTGGATTTCCGCTTCACCCGCCGCTTCGAAGCGCATCGCGGCGAACACGGCAAGGGTTCGGACATGTTTGGCGTCAAGGGCGACGACATCGTCCTCAAGATGCCGGTGGGCACCATCATTGCAGATGCCGAGACCGGCGAAGTGCTGTTCGAGTTGCTGCAGCCCGGTGAGCAGGTGACGATCGCCAAAGGGGGCGACGGCGGCTTCGGCAACATGCATTACAAGAGCTCGACCAACCGGGCGCCGCGCCAGAAGACGCCCGGCTGGCCGGGGGAAAAGCGCAGTCTGAAACTGGAGCTCAAGGTGCTGGCCGATGTGGGCCTGCTGGGCATGCCCAACGCGGGCAAGTCGACCTTGATTGCGGCGATCTCCAACGCACGGCCCAAGATCGCCGACTACCCGTTCACCACCCTGCATCCCAACCTGGGCGTGGTCCGCGTCGGGCCGGAGAAGAGCTTCGTGGTGGCCGATGTGCCCGGGCTGATCGAAGGGGCCTCGGAGGGCGCCGGCCTGGGACACCAGTTCCTGCGGCACCTGCAACGCACGCGCCTGCTGCTGCACATGCTGGATGTGGCGCCCTTCGACGAAGGCGTCGATCCTGTTGCGCAGGCCAAGGCCATCGTGGCGGAGTTGAAGAAATTCGATCAGAAGCTGTATGAGAAACCTCGTTGGCTTGTGCTCAACAAGCTGGACATGGTGCCCGCCGAGGAGCGGGAGGCCCGGGTCAAGGACATCGTGAAACGCCTGAAATACAAGGGGCCCGTCTTCGAAATTTCAGCGCTCACCCGCGAGGGTTGCGAACTGCTGGTGCAGAAGATCTACCAGCACATCGCGCAGGTGCATCAGTCGATGCAAGCGCCTGTGGATGTGGATCCCCGTTTCGTGAATGGTCCGGACACCCTCTGATTTCGATTCTGCCCACCCATGGACACCGCCTCGACTTCTTCGCCCGTTGACTCAATGAATGTGAATGGCATGGCACCGGCGGCTGTGTTCAAAATGGCCCGGCGCATCGTGGTCAAGGTGGGCTCCAGCCTGGTGACCAATGAGGGCCGCGGCCTCGACGAGGAAGCCATCGGGCAATGGAGTCAGCAATTGGCGGCCCTGGTGCAGCAGGGGCGTGAGGTCATCATGGTCAGCAGCGGCGCGGTAGCCGAGGGCATGAAGCGCCTGGGCTGGACCGTGCGGCCCAAGGAGATCAACGAACTTCAAGCCGCGGCGGCCGTGGGGCAGATGGGCCTGGTGCAGATGTACGAGAGCAAGCTGCGCGGTTGTGGCGTCGGCAGCGCACAGGTGCTGTTGACGCACGCCGACCTCGCGGACCGTGAACGTTATCTCAATGCCCGCTCGACCCTGTTGACCTTGCTCCAACTGGGCGTTGTGCCGGTGATCAACGAGAACGACACCGTCGTCAACGACGAGATCAAGTTCGGCGACAACGACACACTGGGCGCGCTCGTGGCCAACCTGGTGGAGGCCGACGTGCTCGTGATCCTGACCGACCAGAAGGGCTTGTACACGGCCGATCCCAGGCGCGATCCTTCCGCTCAGTTTGTTCACGTCGCCCGCGCTGGCGACGCACGCCTGGAAGCCATGGCGGGCGGGGCGGGCAGTGGCATTGGCAAGGGCGGCATGATCACCAAGATATTGGCCGCCAAGCGCGCCGCCGGCTCCGGGGCCTCCACGGTCATCGCCTGGGGCCGTGAGCCCGAGGTGCTCTTGCGACTGACGGCGGGTGAAGCCATCGGCACCTGCCTCGTGGCCCAGACGCCCAAGCACCAGGCGCGCAAGCGCTGGATTTCCGATCATTTGCAGTTGCGTGGTGCCGTCGTGGTGGACGATGGCGCGGTCGGCAAGATCGTGGGCGAAGGCAAGAGCCTGCTGCCCATCGGCATGACGGGCGTCGACGGCGAGTTCTCCCGTGGGGATGTGATCGCGGTGCGCGATGCGCGCGGGGCCGAGGTGGCGCGCGGATTGGCCAACTACGCGAGCAGCGAGGCCCGGCTCATCTGCCGCAAGTCATCGCAGGACTTCGAGCGTTTGCTGGGTTACGTGGCAGAACCCGAAATGATCCATCGGGACAACCTCGTCTTGGCGCGCGGCTAAGGCCAGCGCCCCCGGCCCGCTCAGCGCGTTTCCGGGCGGCCGTGTTTGAGGGTGTGCAGGATTTTCTGCGCGCTGCCGTTGATGGTTCGGCCTTCGCAGATGCCCGCCCGTGCCAGCAACATGGCAGGGCGGGTAGGGCCGGAGAACGACAGCTCCTGCCATGCTTCCTTGGCGTTGACGTTCCAGCTGGACGCGTTGTTGTTCCAGCGCCCGTAGGTCTTGACTTCAGCGGTCTGGCAGCGGAGGCCCTGGTACAGCACATTGAGCGCCCCGCTGGAGCTGCGGGCGACCAGAACGTAGCGCACCACACCGTCTTCCCCCACGCTCAAGGTCTTGGGGTCGATACCGTAGTTCAACGCCGTACCGGCTGAGACATCGAAGGCCTGCAATTGGTCCGTGCTGAAAGTGGGCGGCGGCTTCACCGCCGCTTCCTGCCACGCAGGGGCGTCGGGGTCGTCTCGCAATTGGGCTTGCAATGCAGGGCTGAAACCCAGAAACGAAATCAGGGCCGCTGCGACGGACAGGCATTGCGGCAACCGGTGGCGGGCAGAAGTCATTTGTGTTCGATGTGGGCAGAGCGGGAGCCGCTCTGCGGGTCGGGATCAAAACTGGCGCCCGGGGGCAACTCCAGGCCCGGCGGTGGGGCTGACAGGGACGAGGATTCGGGACTTTCGTCGTGGCGGTGGCGGGAGCCACCGCGCAGGTAGCGGTTGCGGGTGTCGTTCTTGGGCAGGTAGCGCGAGAGTTCGGTGAGTGCCATTTCATAGACGCCGCGTTTGAACTCCACGACCACGTCGAGTGGCACCCAGTAGTCATGCCAGCGCCAGGCGTCGAACTCCGGATGGCTGGTCGCGCGCAGGTTCAGGTTCCAGTCCTGTGCCACAAGGCGCAGCAGGTACCAGATCTGTTTCTGTCCCTTGTAGTGGCCACGGGCATCGCGGCGGATGAAGCGGTCCGGCACTTCGTAGCGCAACCAGTCCCGCGTGCGGGCAACGATGCTCACGTGCTCGGGCATGAGCCCGACTTCCTCGTGCAACTCGCGGTACATCGCCTGCTCAGGTGTCTCGCCTCTGTCGATGCCACCTTGCGGAAACTGCCAGGAGTGTGAGCGGATGCGCTTGCCCCAGAACACCTGGTTTCGCTGGTTGAGCAGAATGATGCCGACATTGGGCCTGAAGCCTTCTCTGTCAAGCATAATCAACCCCAAATTTTTAAACTGTGTTCATTATGCATCGCGGCATGCAAGTTGCGAAGTGATCACACACCTGTTGCATCTCCGGGCGCAGGTGGGCCGTCCAGATCGCCGGATGCGCCGTTCCCCGGTTCCTACTCCGCTTCTCCCAACACTGCCGATTGGCAGAACCCAGCTCGCCCATGAAAGCCTCCCAGTTCCTGATTTCCACCCTCAAGGAAGCCCCGGCCGACGCGGAAGTCGTCAGCCACCAACTGATGACGCGCGCCGGCATGATCAAGAAGCTCGGCGCTGGCATCTACAGCTACATGCCCATGGGTCTGCGCGTGATCCACAAGGTAGAGGCCATCGTGCGCGAGGAAATGAACCGTGCGGGTTCGGTGGAACTCACCATGCCGGTGATCCAGCCGGCGGAGTTCTGGCAGGAAACCGGGCGCTTTGACAAGATGGGGGCCGAGCTGCTGCGCATCAAGGACCGGCACGACCGCGATTTCGTGGTGCAACCCACCAGTGAGGAAGTGGTCACTGACATTGCCCGTCAGGATTTCCGAAGCTACAAGCAGTTGCCGAAGAACCTGTACCAGATCCAGACCAAGTTTCGCGATGAACGGCGTCCGCGTTTCGGCCTCATGCGGGGCCGCGAATTCATCATGAAGGACGCCTACAGCTTCGACCGGGACGAGTCGACCGCCAAGCTGAGCTATCAGGTGATGGCCGCAGCCTACCGGCGCATTTTCGACCGGTTCGGCCTGCGCTACCGCGCCGTGGCGGCCGACAGCGGCGCCATCGGTGGTGATCTGAGCGAGGAATTCCAGGTGATTGCCGCGACCGGGGAAGACGCCATCGTCTACTGCCCGGCGAGCGACTATGCCGCCAACATGGAAAAAGCCGAGGCGCTGGCGCCAGCGGGGCCGCGCCCTGCGGCGGTCAATGCCATGGCCAAGACGCCCACCCCCGGCAAGGCCACCTGTGCCGACGTGGCCACGCTGCTGGGCGTGCCGCTGGCCACCACGGTGAAATCGCTGGTGCTGGCCACCGACGAACTCGACGAGGCGGGCGAGGTCGCCAAGAGCCAGGTCTGGCTGCTGCTGCTGCGCGGCGACCACGACATGAACGAGGTCAAGGTGGCCAAGGTGCCGGGGCTCAACGCTGGTTTCCGGTTCGCCACTGGCGCCGAGATCGATGCGCACTTCGGCTGCAAGCCGGGCTACCTGGGCCCGATCGGCCTGAAGAAGCCGGTGAATCTCGTGGTCGACCGCGAGGTGGCCGTGTTGGCGGACTGGATCTGCGGGGCCAACGAGCCGGACTTCCACATGACCGGTGTGAACTGGGGCCGTGACCTGCCCGAGCCGACCCTGGTGGCGGACCTGCGCAACGTGGTCGAAGGCGATGCCTCGCCCGATGGCCAGGGCGTGCTGGCGATCGAGCGCGGCATCGAGGTCGGCCACGTGTTCTACCTGGGCACGAAGTACAGCAAGGCCATGAACGCCACCTTCCTGGGCGAGGACGGCAAGCCCGCGCACTTCGAGATGGGCTGCTACGGCATCGGCATCACGCGCCTGCCGGCCGCGGCGATCGAGCAGAACCACGACGAGCGCGGCATCATCTGGCCCGACGCGCTGGCGCCGTTCACGGTGGTGGTCTGCCCCATCGGCATGGACCGCAGCCCGGAGGTGAAGGCCGCCGCCGAACGTTTGTACGGCGAGTTGCTGGCGGCAGGGGTGGATGTGATCCTGGACGACCGGGGCGAGCGCCCTGGCGCCATGTTCGCGGACTGGGAGCTCATCGGTGTGCCGCACCGCGTCACCATCGGCGACCGGGGCCTCAAGGCCGGGCAGGTGGAATACCAGCACCGCCGCGATGCCGCCGCCACCCAGGTGGCTTTGGGCGAGGTGGTGGCGCTCCTGAAGGGCAAGCTGGGCGCATGAAGCCGCTGGCCTGGTCGCGCCGCGACTGCCTGCTGGCTGCCGGCGCGTTGGGCCTGGGCTCTCTGTCCCCGGTCGCGCACGCCGGTGGCCAACTGGAAGAGCCCCTGGCCGATTCGGTGCGCGGTGCCTTGAGCGCTGCGATCGCCAACAGCGCGCCGCCCGTGCCCGAGTTCACCGACCTGGAAAAACGCCTGGCCTATCTGCGCTGGCTGGGCGCGTCCAGCGACCGGCTGCAGCGCCGCAAGCCGGACTTCCAGACCCGCATCGAGTTCCTGCAGACCCTCTGGTACGAAACCCGGCGCGCGGGGCTGGACACCACCCTGGTGCTGGGGCTGGTGCAGGTCGAGAGCGCGTTCCGCAAGTTCGCCATCTCGCGCGTGGGCGCTCGGGGCTACATGCAGATCATGCCGTTCTGGTCGCGCCTGATCGGCGACGGCGATGCCAGCCGGCTCTTCAACATGCAGACCAACCTGCGGTTTGGCTGCGTGATCCTGCGCCACTACCTGGACCGCGAACGCGGCGACACCTTCCTGGCGCTCGGCCGTTACAACGGCAGCCGGGGCCGCGCCGAGTACCCGAACGCGGTCTACGCCGCGGCCAGGAACTGGGCCCACCCGGACGCCTGAGCGCGCCAGTCTGTCTACTGAAGGAAGCCGATGCGGCCTTTGCCTGCGCCCGCGCGAGGCAGATCTTCGGGCTCGATGCGGTAGCGGTTGTCCAGCCGCGCATTGCCAAAGCCGGTGACGAGCGCGCGGCGCATCTCCCGCGGCGCAAGCGTCGCCAGCAGATCCAGCACGTCGTTGGCCGGCTCGGGGTCAAAACGCTGGCCCCAGTCGTGTTCGCCCAGAATGCCCCGGTAGAGGTGGGCCGCGATCTTGCGAGCCGCCTCGGGTGAGGGCGGCGCGATCTCGTACACGTTCATGCGGTTCATGATGGGCTCGGGGATGCCGCGCTCGTGGTTGGCCGTGGTGACCCAGATCACCTGGCTGGCGTCGATCGGCACTTCCGCGAATTCGTCGACGAAGCTCTGCGCCGTGTCGTGTTCCAGCAGGCTGTAGAGCGCACCCAGCGGGTCGTACTGCGCGTCCGCGGCCGCCTTGTCGATCTCGTCCACCACGATGACCGGGTTGGCGTACTGCCCGTCCACCAGCGCCTCGAACACCTTGCCGGGCTTGGCGCCTTTCCACTGCGAGGACGAACCCGAGAGCAGCCAGCCGGCCGTCATGGAACTCATGGGCACCAGGCTCATGCTCGTGCCGAGCAGGTCGGCGAGCTGGCGCGCGAAATGGGTCTTGCCGACGCCCGGCGGGCCCAGCAGCAGGATGGGCGTGACCTCCAGGCTGTCTCGGCTGTCCTGGCTCAGCGCCACGTGGCGCTTCACATCGTCGAGCACCTCACCAAAATTGGGCAGCAGGTCGTAGAGCGGTGCCATGTCGGGCACGCCCGAGGGCTTGACCGCGAAGCGCTGGGGGCCGCGCTCCAGCATGCGCTGCCAGGTGTTGCGAAGGCTTTCGTAGTCGCGTTCGTTGCCGCTGGCCTGCAGGTGGGCCAGCTTGCGCTCGACGTCGTCGGCGCTGAACACGCTGCGCATCTGGGCGATGGGCAGACCGAGGGAGGGTGAAGCGACCAGGCTGCGAGAGCTCATGCGATTCTCCTTGAGGTTCGGTGGCGATTTCATTCAAGCACACAACATGCCCGACCTCAATGCAGAAATGCCCGGCAAAGTCACCGCATTCCGAAAGATGGGCACGAGGTGTGCGAAATCGCGCACCAGAAACAACAAGGCCACCCGAAGGTGGCCCTGGCTGGTGCACGAGAGAAAACAGGATCAGGCTTCGCCGTTGATGACCTGTTGCAGTTCACCGGACTGGTACATCTCCATCATGATGTCCGAGCCGCCGATGAACTCACCCTTGACGTAGAGCTGCGGGATGGTGGGCCAGTTGCTGTATTCCTTGATGCCCTGGCGGATACCGTCGTCCTCGAGCACGTTGACGGTGGTCAGCGTTTTCGTCTCGACGCCACAGGCCTTGAGGATCTGGATCGCACGGCCGGAGAAGCCGCACATGGGGAAACTCGCGTTGCCCTTCATGAACAACACGATGTCGTGGGATTTGACCAGCTGGTCGATTCGGGTTTGCGCGTCGCTCATGGCTGAAAGTCCTTCTGCGGAAGGGTCTGGAGAGACCCGGAAACGGCTCACATTATCGCCGCTGCGGCCACTGGCCGCCGCTGCAGCGCTCAATGCCCGGGAGGTCGGCGCGGCTGCCGACCTGTGTGAAGCCAGCCGCCTGGAGCAGGCTGCGCACCGCACCGGCCTGGTCGTGCCCATGCTCGAGCAGCAGCCAGCCCCCCGGGTTCAGGGCGGCGGGCGCGGTGGACACCAAGGCGCGGATGTCGTCCAGGCCGTCGGGGCCAGCGGTGAGGGCCGAGCCGGGCTCGTGGCCGAGCGCCGCCAGATGGGCGTCGCCTTCGGCGATGTAGGGCGGGTTGCTGGCGATCAGGTCGAAGTGCTGTGCCGGCACCGCGGTGAGCCAATGCCCGAGGTGGAAATCCACCGCCAGGCCCAGCCGATCGGCGTTCTCACGGGCGACGGCCAGCGCATCTGGGCTGGCGTCCGTGGCTGAGACCACGGCGGCCGGGCGCTGGGCCTTGAGGGCCAGCGCAATGGCGCCGCTGCCGGTGCCCAGGTCGAGCACGCGGGCGGCTGCCGGCAGCGCATCCAGCACATCCAGCGCCCAGCTCACCAGGGTTTCGGTGTCGGGCCGTGGCACGAGCACGCGCGGGTCCACCTGGAGCGTGAGGCCGAAGAATTCCTGGTCGCCGCGCAGGTAGGCCATGGGCTCGCCGTGCCGGCGGCGTTGCACCAGGGCCGCGAGGCGGGCGGCCGCCTCGGCGTCCATCGCGTCGCCGTCGTGCGCCAGCAGCCAGGCGCGGTCGTGCGGGCTGCGCTGCAGGGCCAGCAGCAGCAGCATCTGCGCGTCGATCCGGTCCAGGCCGGCGCGCTGCAGATTCGCCAGGGTCTCGCGCAGCGTGGTGCTCATGCGCTGTTGCGTTGTTCGAGCTCGGCCAGCAGCTCGGCGCCGCGCGCGACCTGCAGGGCGTGGATCACCTCGTCCAGATCACCTTCCATCACCTGCAGCACCTTGTAGAGCGTCAGGTTGATGCGGTGGTCGGTCAGGCGGCCTTGGGGGAAGTTGTACGTGCGGATGCGGTCGCTGCGGTCGCCACTGCCGATCAGGCCTTTGCGCGTGGCGGCCTCGGCGGCTGCGCGTTCGCTGCGCTCCTTTTCCTGCAAACGCGCCGTGAGCACCTGCAGCGCCTTGGCCTTGTTGCTGTGCTGCGATCGGCCGTCCTGGCACTCGGCGGTGATGCCGGTGGGCAGGTGGGTCACGCGCACGGCGGAGTCGGTCTTGTTGATGTGCTGGCCGCCCGCGCCACTGGCGCGGAAGGTGTCGATGCGCAACTCGCTCGGGTTGAGCTGCACCGCCTGGGTCTCGTCGGGCTCGGGCATCACCGCCACGGTGGCCGCGCTGGTGTGGATGCGGCCCTGGGTCTCGGTGGCGGGCACGCGCTGCACCCGGTGGCCGCCGGATTCGAAGCGCAGCCGCCCGTAGGCCCCGGGGCCCGCGATGCGCAGCACCACTTCCTTGTAGCCACCGAGCTCGCTGGGCGACTCGCTCACGGTTTCCACTTGCCAGCGCTGTTTTTCGGCGTAGCGCGTGTACAAGCGGGCCAGGTCACCGGCAAACAGGGCCGACTCGTCGCCGCCGGTGCCGGCGCGGATCTCGACGAAGGCGTTGCGCTCGTCGTCCGGGTCTTTGGGCAGCAGGAGTTGCTGCAAATCGGTGTCCAGTTGCGCCAGGTCGGCCTCGGCGCTGAGGATTTCCTCCTGCGCCATCTCGGCCATGTCAGGGTCGTCGAGCATTTCCCGCGCTGTCGCCAGGTCGGTCTCGCGTTGGAGATAGCGGTTGAACACCTCGACCACCGTGGAGACCTCGGCGTGTTCGCGGCTCAGCGCGCGGAAGCGGTCCATCTGGTCGACGACGTCGGGCGCGGACAGCAGCGCATCGAGCTCGTGCAGTCGGGCTCGCTGGCGCAGCAGGGTGTCTCGGACGAAGGGTTTCATGGTGGGGCACGGAGACCCTGCACGCCGGCACGGGCGCGGGCCCGCAACGCCGTGCGCGGGCCGGGTCAGCTAGTTTTGCGCGTTGCGCGGGGGTTTGAGCGGTTCGTCGCGCAGGAACAGCCGCGAAACGGTCTGCGCGGTGGCGGCCCGTGTGGCGCTGTCACCGGTGTGCAGTTCGGCCAGGGTGCCGTGCAGCATTTTTTGCGTGAGGCCGCGCGAGAGCGCTTCCAGCACGGCTTCCACCGGCTCGCCCTTGGCCAGCAGGCGGCGGGCGCGCGCCATTTCCACGGCGCGCCATTCGTCGGCCTGGGCGTTGATCTGCTGGATCAGCGGCACCACGCCGTGGGCCGGGTCGCGCTGCTCCATCCAGTGCATGAAGCTGAGCACCCCCGCATCGATGATGGCCTCGGCTTGCGCCACGGCGGCCAGGCGATGGTCCTTGCCGGTCTGCACCACGGCGGCGAGGTCGTCCACGGTGTAGAGGTAGACGTCGGGCAGGGCTTTGACCTCGGCCTCGATGTCGCGCGGTACCGCCAGATCAACCATGAACATGGGCCGGTGACGGCGCTTCTTGAGCGCGCGTTCCACGGCGCCCAGGCCGATGATGGGCAGCGTGCTTGCGGTGCAGCTGATGACGGCATCGAACTCGTGCAGACGGTCGGGCACGTCGGCCAGCCGCATCACCTGCGCGCCGAAGCGGCTGGCGAGCTTCTCGCCGCGCTCCAGTGTGCGGTTGGCGATCGCCATGCCCTTGGGCGTCTTGGCCGCGAAGTGGGTGGCGGCCAGTTCGATCATCTCGCCCGCGCCGACGAACAGCACCTTGATGTCGCGCAGGTCTTCGAACAGCTGCGACGCCAGGCGCACCGCAGCGGCGGTCATGCTGATGGAGTGGGCGCCGATCTCGGTGGAACTGCGCACTTCCTTGGCCACGGCGAACGAGCGCTGGAACAGCTGGTGCAGGGTGGTGCCCAGGGCGCCCGCGTCGCTGGCAGCGCGCACCGCGTCCTTCATCTGGCCGAGGATCTGGGCTTCGCCCAGCACCATGCTGTCCAGGCCACTGGCCACGCGGAAGGCATGGCGCGCGGCCTGGTCGTCGCGCAGGATGTAGGCGTGGTCGCGCAGCACCTGGCCGCTCACGCCGCCGGTCTGCGCCAGCCAGTCCAGGGTGGGGTCCACCGCCGATTGGTCGCCCGCGCCATACAGCTCGGTGCGGTTGCAGGTGGACAGCAGGGTGGCCTCGGGCTGGCGTGCCAGGCTCTGGCGGTAGCCGTGCAAAGTGGGCTGGATCTGGTCGAGCGCAAACGCAAAACGGCCCCGCAGATCGAGCGGAGCCGTGTTGTGGTTGATGCCGAGGGCCCAGACAGACATGGGGTGATTATAAAATTGAACCCTTATGCACGCCGCCGCCCGCTTCGAATGACGCCTTTGGCCTTCCTCGGGCACATCGCCGGCTTCATCGCCCCCGCCGTTTTCATGGCCCTGGTCCTATGGACGGTGCCCCGCTTCCGCCGGGCCGGCCGTGCGGCGCAGGGCGCCGGCCTGGAGGCCTTCATGCTGGTTGTGGCCGGTGTGGTGGTGCTGCTGGCGGGGCTGGTGTTCTTTGGCCGTGACGGCAAGATGGCCACCTACGCCGCCCTGGTGTTCGTTCAGGGCACGCTGGCCTGGTGGCTGCACCGCAAGCGCTGAGCGCTTCGCCTCAGCGCCCGGGCGCAAACAGGTCGATGCGGTCGGTGATGATGCCGTCCAGACCCAGGTCCAGCAGCCGCTGCGCGGCCCATTCGTCGTTCACGGTGTAGGCCAGGGTGCGCAGGCCGCTTTCCCGGGCCTGGGCCACGGTGCTGGCGTCCCACAGGGCGTGGTTGCACACCACCGCCACGCACCCCAAAGATTGCGCCATGTCCCGCCAGCCTTCCCGCTGGGTGTCGAGCAGCAGACCGCGCGGCAGGTGGGGAGCGGTTTCCCGCGCGCCCTGCAGCGCGTCGGGCTGGAACGAGGTGAGGAAGGGCGTGCGTGGCGCGTCGCTGGCCCAGAGCCGCGCGGCCGCTTCCGCCACGGCGCGCCCCGTGGCCAGCTCCGTGCCGGGTGTGGGTTTGATCTCGATGTTGAGCCAATGGCCCTGCGCCTGGCAGTGGCGGGCCACGGCTTCCAGGGTGGCCAGGGGCTCGCCCGCGAACGCGCGCGAGTGCCAGCCACCGGCGTCGAGCTGGCTCAGCTCGCCCCAGGGGCGCTCACCGGCCACGCCGCTGCCGTTCGTGGTGCGCTCCAGGGTGGCGTCGTGCAGCAGGAAGACCACACCATCGGCGCTGAGTTTGGCGTCGCATTCGTACATGCGGTAGCCGTGCGAGGCCCCGAGGCGGAAGGCGGCGAGCGTGTTTTCGGGCGCCAGCTTGCCGGCGCCGCGGTGGGCAACCCAGTGCGGGTAGGGCCAGTGGCCCCGTTGTTCTCCCGCGCTCATTGCCGCTGGCCGGTCTCGGCGTTGAACCAGTGCAGGCGGTCCTCGCGCGGCTGGGCATGGATGGTGCTGCCGATGGCCGGCGCGCCCTGGTCCTCGTGGGTGCGGATGATCAGCATTTCGTCGCCCAGGCGGGCGTGCACCAGGCGCTCGGCGCCCAGCAGTTCCACGGTTTCCACCTGCAGCGCCCAGCCGGTGTCGCCCACGTCCAGGTGCTCGGGCCGGATGCCCAGGATGCTGCCGGGGCGCCCACCTGGCGCGTGTTTCAGCAGGTTCATGGGCGGCGAGCCGATGAAGCTGGCCACGAAGGTCGTGGCCGGGCGCGAGTAGACCTCTTCTGGCGTGCCGAACTGCTCCATGTTGCCCGCGTTCATCACGATCATGCGTTCGGCCAGCGTCATCGCTTCGACCTGGTCGTGCGTGACGAACAGCGAGGTGATGCCCAGTTCGCGGTGCAGCTTCTGGATTTCCAGTCGGGTCTGGGCACGCAGCTTGGCGTCCAGGTTGGAGAGCGGCTCGTCGAACAGGAAGACCTGTGGCTGGCGCACGATCGCGCGCCCCATGGCCACGCGCTGGCGCTGGCCGCCCGAGAGCTCGCGCGGCTTGCGCTCGAGCAGGTGGCCGAGTTCGAGAATCTTGGCGGCTTTGTCCACACGGGCGCGGATCTCTTCCTTGGGCACCTTGGCGATCTTCAGGCCGTAGGCCATGTTGTCGAAGTTCGTCATGTGCGGGTAGAGCGCGTAGTTCTGGAACACCATGGCGATGTCGCGCTGGGCCGGTTCCAGGTTGTTGACGACGCGGTCGCCGATGCGAAGTTCACCACCGGAGATTTCCTCCAGGCCCGCGACCATGCGCAGCAGCGTGGACTTGCCGCAGCCAGAAGGCCCGACGATGACGACGAACTCGCCATCCTGGATCTCGGCGTTCACCCCATGGATGACCTGGTTGGCCTTGGGACCGATGCCGTAGCGCTTGACGATGTTGCGAAGTGAGAGAGAGGCCATGGCGTTGTTGGGTTCGGATTGTTGTCGGTTGCCGGGTTATTTTTCGGTGTCCACCAGTCCCTTGACGAACCAGCGCTGCATGAAGATCACCACGAGCGCGGGCGGCAGCATGGCCAGCAGCGCGGTCGCCATCACGATGTTCCACTCGTTGCCGGCGTCGCCGCCCGCGATCATGCGTTTGATGCCGATCACCACCGGGTACATCTCTTCCGAGGTGGTGACGAGCAACGGCCACAGGTACTGGTTCCAGCCGTAGATGAACTGGATCACGAACAGCGCGGCGATCGAGGTGCGCGACAAGGGCACCAGGATGTCCTTGAAGAACCGCATCGGGCCAGCGCCATCCACGCGCGCGGCTTCCACCAGTTCGTCCGGCACCGTGAGGAAGAACTGCCGGAACAGGAAGGTCGCGGTGGCGGAGGCGATGAGGGGGACGGTCAGGCCCGCGTAGGTGTTGAGCATGCCCAAGTCGGACACCACCTGGTAGGTCGGGCCGATGCGCACTTCCACGGGCAGCATCAGCGTGATGAAGATCAGCCAGAAGCAGATGCCCTTGAACGGGAAGCGGAAGTAGACGATGGCGAAGGCCGACAGCAGCGAGATGGCGATCTTGCCGAAGGTGATGACGAGCGCCGTGACCAGGCTCACCCACATCATGCGCGCCACTGGCGCGCTGGAGCCCGGGCCGCTGCCGCCGCCGAACAGGGTGTCGCGGTAGGTCTGCCAGAAGTTGCTGCCGGGCAGCAAAGGCATGGGGGCTTGCACGATGTCCTGCGCGGTGTGGGTGGACGCCACGAACGCCAGGTACAGCGGGAAGCCGACGATGAGCACGCCGAGCACCAGGATCAGGTGCGACAGCAGCGTCAGATAAGGACTGCGTTCAACCATGTCAGTACTGCACTTTCTTCTCGACGTAGCGGAACTGGATCACCGTGAGCACGATGACGATCACCATCAGCACCACCGACTGCGCGGCCGAGCCGCCCATGTCCATGGCCTTGAAGCCGTCGTGGTAGACCTTGTAGACCAGGATCGCGGTGTCGCGGCCCGGGCCGCCCTGCGTGGTCGCGTCCACGATGGCGAAGGTGTCGAAGAAGGCGTACACCACATTGATCACCAGCAGGAAGAAGGTGGTGGGTGACAGCAACGGGAACTGGATGCTCCAGAACCGGCGCCAGGGCCCCGCGCCGTCGATGGCGGCGGCCTCGATCAGCGACTTGGGGATCGACTGCAGCCCCGCGAGGAAGAACAGGAAGTTGTAGGAGATCTGCTTCCACACCGCCGCGATCACGATCAGCGTCATCGCGTGGTCGGAATTGAGCATGTGGTTCCAGTCGAAGCCCGACTGGCGCAGCATGTAGGCCACCACGCCGAGCGACGGCGAAAACATGAACATCCAGAGCACGCCAGCCACCGCCGGAGCCACGGCATAGGGCAGCAGCAGCGCGGTCTTGTAGGCCAGTGCGCCTTTGATGATGCGGTCGGCGAAGATGGCCAGCACCAGCGAAATGGCAATGCCGAAACCCGCGACCAGCACCGAGAAGAAGGCCGTGGTCTTGAAGGAGGCCAGGTAGCTCGGGTCTTCGAAAAGGTTTCTGAAGTTCTCGAACCCCACCCACTCCTTGGAAAAGCCGAACGAATCCTGCACCTGGAACGATTGCACCAGGGCCTGACCTGCCGGCCAGAAGAAGAAGATGCTGATGATGGCCAACTGCGGCGCCAGCAACACCCAGGGCAACCACGCAGAGCGAAAGAGCACGCGCTTTTCCATGTCCAGTCTTTCTCAGTCTGTCAAAAAGACAACCCGCCGCTGTGCAAACCGCGGGGGTCTGCAGAGTGGCGGGCTATCGATGCCGACCAAAGGACTGGCGGGCATCGTCAGGCTTCGGGCCAGAATTTACTTGTTGGCGCGGGCGAAACGCACGAGCTGCTCGTTGCCTCGTGTCACGGCGGTGTCCAGCGCTTCCTTGGGCGACTTCTTGCCGGCCCAGATCTGCTCGGTTTCCTCGTCGATGATGGTGCGGATCTGAACGAAGTTGCCCAAGCGGATGCCGCGCGACTTGTCGGTGGCCTTGCGGATCATCTGCGTCACCGCCACGTCGGTGCCCGGGTTCTTTTCATAGAAGCCGGATGCCTCGGTCAGCTTGTAGGCTGCGGTGGTCACTGGCAGGTAGCCGGTGCGCTGGTGGCTGGCGGCCTGCACGCGGGTGTCATTCAGGAAGTTCAGGAAATCGGCCACACCCTTGTACTCCGCAGGCTTCTTGCCGGCCATCACCCACAGGCTGGCACCGCCGATGGCGGTGTTCTGGGGCGCACCCTTGACATCGGCGTAATAGGGCAGGGCGGAGATGCCGTAGGCGAACTTGGCGTCCTTGGACACGCGGGCATACAGGCCCGACGAGCCCGTGATCATGGCGCACTCGCCCGAGGGGAAGGAGGCGTCGGGCGCGTTGCCGCGACCCTTGTAGACAAAGCTGCCTTCCTTGGAGGCCTTGGCGAGGTTCTCGAAGTGGCGCACGTGCAGCGGCGTGTTGATCATCAGCTGTGCGTCGTTGCCGTCGAAACCATTGTTCTTGGAGGCGAACAGGGTGTTGTGCCAGAGCGAGAAGCTCTCCAGCTGCGTCCAGCTGATCCAGCTGGTGGTGAACGGGCAGGCGTGGCCGCTGGCTTTGAGCTTGGAGGCGGCGGCGAACACTTCGGGCCAGGTCTTGGGCGCTTTTTCGGGGTCCAGGCCGGCCTTCTTGAAGGCGTCCTTGTTGTAGTAGAAGATGGTGGTCGAGCTATTGAGCGGGTAGCTCAGCATCTGGCCGTTGGGGGCGGTGTAGTAGCCGGCCACGGCCGACACGTACTGCGTCGGGTCGAACTTGAAGCCGCCGTCGTTGAGCACCTTGGCGGCGGGCACGATGGCGCCCTTGCTGGCCATCATGGTCGCGGTACCGACCTCGAACACCTGCAGGATGTGCGGCGCATTGCCCGCGCGGAAGGCGGCAATGGCACCCGTCATGGACTCGTCGTACGTGCCCTTGTACGTGGGCACCACCTTGTACTGGCTCTGGCTGGCGTTGTACTGCTTGGCCAGGTCATTGACCCACTCGCCAAGCGCTGCGCTCATCGAGTGCCACCACTGGATCTCGGTCGGCGCCTGGGCGTGGACCGGGCCGCTCATCAGGGCGGCGAGCGCCAGGGCGCCGGTCAAGGGAAGAAAACGCTTGTGCATGGGTGTTGCTCCTTGGAATGGATGGTCGGAAACCGATGGGGGTAGGGTAGGGCTCCGATATGTCAAAACGATTGCACATGCGTTTCCCAGGTGTGACAACAGGGGTTTCCACAGGGGGGGTGGGTGAATGTTGCGCTGCGGTACCATCCTGGGTTCTTTACTGTCATGCTGGCGACTGCCACACACATGAACGCACCCACACCGCTTTCGTTGCTCGCCACCGCCACCGACGATGCGCCACGTTTGCGCGAGATTCCCTACAACTACACCTCCTTCTCGGATCGTGAAATTGTGCTGCGCTTGCTCGGCGAGCGCGCCTGGGGCCTGCTGGACGAGCTGAGGGGTGAGCGCCGCACGGGCCGCTCCGCCCGCATGCTGTACGAGGTGTTGGGTGACATCTGGGTGGTGCAGCGCAACCCCTACCTGCAGGACGACCTGCTCGACAGCCCCAAGCGCCGCCAACAGCTGGTGGACGCCTTGCACCACCGGCTGGCCGAAGTGCAGAAACGCCGCACGCCACAGGACGACGCGGTGCGCGATGGCCTGGTGGCCGAGTTGCTCACGGCGGCCCGCGCGGCGGTTGATCAGTTCTCCCGCTCGTTTCAGGACATGGCCGCGCTGCGCCAGCGCGCCACCAAGGCGCTGCGCCGGCTGACGGCCAAGGACAACATCAAGTTCGACGGCCTCTCGCGCGTCTCGCACGTGACCGACGCGACCGACTGGCGCGTGGAATACCCCTTCGTGGTGCTCACGCCCGACACCGAGACGGAAATGGCCTTGCTGGTCAAGGGCTGCTACGAGCTCGGCCTGACCATCATCCCGCGAGGGGGTGGCACCGGCTACACGGGCGGCGCGATTCCGCTGACCTGGAAGAGCGCGGTGATCAACACCGAGAAGCTCGAGGCCATGACCGAGGTGGAGTGGGTGAAGGTGCCCGGGCACGACAAGCCGTTGCCCACCATCTGGACCGAAGCCGGCGTCGTGACCCAGCGCGTGTCCGACGCCGCCGACCGCGCGGGTCACGTGTTCGCGGTGGATCCGACCTCGGCCGAGGCCTCATGCATTGGCGGCAACATCGCCATGAACGCAGGCGGCAAGAAGGCCGTGCTGTGGGGCACGGCGCTGGACAACCTGGTGTCGTGGCGCATGGTCACACCGCAGGCCCAGTGGCTGGAAGTCACCCGGCTGGACCACAACCTGGGCAAGATCCACGACGCCGAGGTCGCGACCTTCGGGCTCCAGTACTTCGAGGCCGACGGCAAGACCCCGGTGCGCAGCGAGCAACTGGTGATCCCGGGCAAGACCTTCCGCAAGGAAGGCCTGGGCAAGGACGTGACCGACAAGTTCCTCAGTGGCCTGCCGGGCATCCAGAAGGAGGGTTGCGATGGCCTGATCACCAGCGCGCGCTGGGTGGTGCACCGCATGCCCGACCACGTGCGCACCGTGTGCCTGGAGTTCTTCGGCAATCCCAAGGATTGCGTGCCGTCCATCGTGGACATCAAGGACTTCATGTTCGGCGAGATGAAGCGCCCGGGCGGCGCCATCCTGGCCGGCCTGGAGCACCTCGACGACCGTTACCTCAAGGCCGTGGGCTACGCCACCAAGAGCAAGCGCGGCACCCTGCCCAAGATGGTGCTGATCGGCGACATCGTGGGCGACGACGCCGATGCCGTGGCGCGTGCCACCAGCGAAGTGATCCGCCTGGCGAATTCGCGCAGCGGCGAGGGCTTCGTGGCCATCAGCGCCGAGGCGCGCAAGAAGTTCTGGCTGGACCGCAAGCGCACGGCAGCCATCAGCCGGCACACCAATGCCTTCAAGATCAACGAAGACGTGGTGATCCCGCTGCCGCGCATGGGCGAGTACACCGAGGGCATTGAGCGCATCAACATCGAGCTGTCGCTGCGCAACAAGATCAAGCTGGCCGACGCGCTCGAGGCCTTCTTCGCCAGGGGCAACCTGCCGCTGGGCAAGACCGACGACGCCAGCGACATCCCCAGCGCCGAGCTGCTGGAAGACCGCGTGCAGCAGGCGCTGGCCCTGGTGCGCGAAGTGCGCACGCTCTGGGCGGGCTGGCTGAGCGACCTGGATGCGCTGTTCCCGCAGCTGCAGGACCACCGCCTGCGCGCGAGCTGGAAGACGCAGATCCGCGCGCCGCTGCAGGCCATCTTCTCTGGCGCGGCGTTCGGCCCCTTGCTGGCCGAATGCACCGCCCTCCACCAGCGCGTGCTCAAGGGCCGCGTGTGGGTGGCGCTGCACATGCACGCTGGTGACGGCAACGTGCACACCAACATCCCGGTCAACAGCGACGACTACGAGATGCTGCAGACCGCGCACGAGGCTGTGGCGCGCATCATGGTGCTCGCGCGCCAGCTCGACGGTGTGATATCGGGTGAACACGGCATCGGGATCACCAAGCTGGAGTTCCTCACCGACGAGGAGCTGCAACCCTTCGCGGACTACAAGCAACGCGTCGACCCCGAGGGTCGCTTCAACAAGGGCAAGCTGCTGCGCCAGGGGCCGGTGGGCGACGCCAGCCTGCGCAGCGCCGACCTGTCCAACGCCTACACGCCCAGCTTCGGCCTGATGGGGCACGAATCGATCATCATGCAGCGCAGCGAGATCGGCGCCATCGCCGACAGCGTCAAGGACTGCCTGCGCTGCGGCAAGTGCAAGCCGGTGTGCGCCACGCACGTGCCACGCGCCAACCTGCTCTATTCCCCGCGCAACAAGATCCTGGCCACCTCGCTGCTGGTCGAGGCCTTCCTGTACGAAGAGCAGACCCGCCGCGGCATCAGCATCAAGCACTGGGAAGAGTTCGAGGACGTGGCCGACCACTGCACGGTGTGCCACAAGTGCCTGAGCCCCTGCCCCGTCAAGATCGACTTCGGCGACGTGACCATGAACATGCGCAACCTGCTGCGCAAGATGGGCCAGAAGAGCTTCCGGCCCGGCAATGCGGCGGCCATGTTCTTCCTGAACGCGACCAACCCCGAGACCATCAAGTTCGTGCGCGGTGCCATGGTGGGCGCGGGCTTCAAGGCCCAGCGCCTGGCCAACGACCTGCTCCAGCGCCTCGCGCGCAGGCAGACCGGCGCGCCCCCGGCCACCCTGGGCCCCGCGCCGATCAAGGAGCAGGTGATCCACTTCATCAACAAGAAGATGCCCGGTGGCCTGCCCAAGAAGACCGCCCGCGCCTTGCTGGACATCGAAGACAAGGACTACGTGCCCATCATCCGCAACCCCTCGGCCACCACGGCCGAGACGGAGGCGGTGTTCTACTTCCCGGGCTGTGGCTCGGAGCGCCTGTTCTCGCAGGTGGGCTTGGCCACCCAGGCCATGCTCTGGCATGCCGGCGTGCAGACGGTATTGCCACCGGGCTACCTGTGCTGTGGGTACCCGCAGCGTGGCAGCGGCCAGTTCGACAAGGCCGAGAAGATGATCACCGACAACCGGGTGCTGTTCCACCGGGTCGCCAACACGCTCAACTACCTGGACATCAAGACCGTGGTGGTGAGCTGCGGCACCTGCTACGACCAGCTGCAGGGTTACGAGTTCGACCAGATCTTCCCGGGCTGCCGCATCATCGACATCCACGAGTACCTGCTGGAAAAGGGCATCACCTTGCCGGCCGGGCAGGGTGGTTACCTGTACCACGACCCTTGCCACACGCCGATGAAGCTGCAGGACCCGATGAAGACGGTCAAGGCGCTGGTGGGCGACAACGTGGTGGAGAGCAAGCGTTGCTGCGGCGAATCGGGCACGCTGGGCGTGACCCGGCCCGACATTTCGACCCAGGTCCGTTTCCGCAAGGAAGAGGAAATCCAGAAGGGCGAAGCCGCCCTGCGCGCCGCCGGCACCGTGGGCGCGAACGACAACGTCAAGATCCTCACCTCGTGCCCGAGTTGCCTGCAAGGCCTGAGCCGCTATGGCGACGACCTCAAGTCCGGCCTGCTGGAAGCCGATTACATCGTGGTGGAGATGGCGCGCCAGATCCTGGGCGAAGAGTGGCTGCCCGAGTACGTGGCCAAGGCCAACGAAGGCGGCATCGAGCGCGTGCTCGTCTGACCCGACCGACAACGGAGATTTTCATGGCCGGCCTCGACAAGAACACCCCCTCGCCGCAGTCGATCACCCTGCACCAGCAGTCGCGGGTGCTGGAAATCGGCTTTTCCGACGGCAGCGAGTTCAAGATCCCGTTCGAGCTGATGCGGGTCTATTCCCCTTCGGCCGAGGTGCAGGGCCATGGCAAGGGCCAGGAGGTGCTGCAGACTGGCAAGCGCGAGGTCGGGGTCTTGGCGCTGGAGCCGGTCGGCAACTACGCGGTGCAGCCCACCTTCTCCGACGGCCACAGCTCGGGCATCTTCTCCTGGGACTACCTGTATTTCCTGGGTTCGAAGCAGGCCGACCTGTGGGCCGAGTACCTGGAACGTCTGCAGGCTGCCGGCGTGGAGCGCGACGCCCCCATGCCGGACAAGGGTGGCCACGCCTGCGGCAGCCACTGAAGCGAGGAAATTCCACCATGGCCTCCACCCATTTCGGTTTCAAGACCGTCGACGAAGGCGAGAAGGCGCAGCGCGTGCGCAGCGTGTTCGACTCGGTCGCACCCAAATACGACGTGATGAACGACCTCATGTCGGCCGGGCTGCATCGCCTCTGGAAGCGCTACACCATCACCGTGGCCAACCCGCAGCCGGGCCAGCAGGTGCTCGACATCGCCGGTGGCACCGGCGACCTCTCGCTGGCGTTTGCCCGCAAGGTGGGCCCCACCGGTCGCGTGGTGCACACCGACATCAACGAGGCCATGCTGCGCGAGGGCCGCTCGCGCCTGCTTGATTTGGGCGTGGTGCTGCCCAGCATGGTGTGCGACGCCGAGAAGCTGCCGTTCGCCAACGAGTCGTTCGATTTTGTTTCGGTGGCTTTCGGCCTGCGCAACATGACGCACAAGGAACTTGCACTGGCTGAAATGCATCGGACCCTCAAGCCGGGGGGCAAATTGCTGGTGCTGGAGTTTTCCCGGGTGGCGAAACCGCTCGAGAAGGCTTATGACTGGTATTCGTTCAACGTGCTGCCCAAATTGGGCAAGCTGGTGGCCAACGACGAGAGCAGCTACCGCTACCTCGCGGAGTCCATCCGCATGCACCCGGGGCAGGAAGAGTTGCGGCAGATGATGCGCACGGCCGGATTTGGCCATGTGGACGTGCACAACCTCAGCGCCGGGGTGGTGGCGTTGCACATGGGCATCAAGTGTTGAATGGGTTTTTCAGGTTCTCTGTTGTTTGAAGGAGGCAAAAGCATGAACAAATTGTGGTCGGTGTTGCTGGTGTTCGCGATGGCGCTGGGCACCCAGGATGTGTGGGCCAAGCGCATGGGCGGTGGCGCGTCGTTCGGCAAACAGTCGGGCAACGTGACGCAGCGCAGCAGCGCGCCGCCGTCCCAGCAGGCCGCGCCGCAGCAGGCGCCTGCCCAGAACGCGGCGGCGGCCCGTCCGGCCACCGCCAATCCGGCTGCCGCGGCGGCGCCCAAGCGGCCCTGGGGCGCCATGCTCGGTGGCCTGGCCGCCGGTCTGGGCCTGGCCTGGCTGGCCTCTTCCCTGGGCCTGGGCGAAGCCTTTGGCCAGATCCTGCTGTTCGCCCTGCTGGCGATGGTGGTCATGGCGGTGATCGGCATGGTGATGCGCCGCCGCGCGCCCGCGGCGGCTGCTCCGGGTGGCATGGCCTACCAAGGCGCAGGCCCGGCCGGCCAGTCGCAGTACGACCCGGCCACGCCGCGCAGCTACAGCCCGCAGAACGTCGGCAACGATGCCTCGGCCCGGCCCTGGGAGCGCAGCGGCCCGGCCGCGCTGGACCACTCCCACCGCCCTGTCGGCGGTTCCATGATCGGTTCGGCGCTTGGCGGCAGCCAGAGCTGGGGCGTTCCCGCCGGTTTTGATGCCGAGGGCTTCCTCAAGGCCTCCAAGGCCAACTTCGTGAGCCTGCAGGATGCCTGGGACCGTTCCGACATCCCTGCGCTGCGCGCGATGATGACCGACGACATGCTCCAGCAGATCCGCGGCCAGCTGGCCGAGCGCGAGCAAGCCCGCGGTGGGGCCAACAAGACCGAGGTCGTCATGCTGGACGCGCAGTTGCTCGGCATCGAGGAACTGCAGGGCGAGTACATGGCCAGTGTCGAGTTCTCCGGTCTCATCCGCGAGGACGCGTCCGCCGGTCCCAACCCGTTCCGCGAAGTCTGGAACATCACCCGCCCGAAGAACGGCCCGGGCGGCTGGCTGGTGGCGGGCGTGCAAGCGCTGCAGTGATGCCGCAGGGGCTGCCTCGCCAGCCCGGCTGATGCACGCTGACGCCGTGCCTCGCGCTTTATCCGTCAAAATCGGGTGGTCATGAAAAATGAACCACCCGATTCTTCTTCCGGGGCCGGTGCGGCCGCCGCCCCCTTGAACTTCCTGCAATCGCTGCTCGGCGCGATCCGCCCGCCCGAATGGGTGGTGGATGAGTTGCAGAACCGCGTGGTGCTGTTCCTCAACCACGTGCTGATGCAGGAAAAAGCGGCCCAGGACCGCCTGCGCCGCCAGAAGGGCAAGCCCGTGCGCATCCAGTGGGGCGATTTCCACCTCACGCTCGCGCCCAGCGCCGCCGGCCTGCTGGAGCGCTGTGCGCCCGATGCGACGCCCGAACTGAGCGTCACGCTCACCCAGCGCTCGCCGCTGGCGTTGGCCCAGAGCGTGCTGGCCGGTCAGAAACCGGGCGTGGACATCCAGGGCGACGTGCAGCTCGCCGCCGAGGTGGCCTGGCTGGTGGACAACGTGCGCTGGGACGTGGAGGAAGATCTCTCCCGCATCGTGGGTGACGCCACCGCCCACACGCTGGCTCGCTTCGCCCAGTCGGCGGCCCAGGCTGTCAAGGCCTTCGTGGAGCGCCTGCCAGCTGGTCGTGCGCCGCGCGCGGCCCCCGGTGGCGATGCGTCGGTGCCTCCGCGCGCCGACGGAACCGCGGCATGAGCCGGCTCTTTCGCGGCGCCTTCATCGTCTGGGTGGTGTTGCGCTACGGCCTGGACGAGCTGGTGCTCTCCAGCTTCGAGCGCCCGGCCATCCGCCTGCTCACCCGCATCGTCTCCATCGGCCGCAACCTGGACGCGCCCCGTGGCGCCCGCCTGCGCGAGGCCCTCGAGCGCCTGGGCCCGATCTTCGTGAAGTTCGGCCAGGTGCTGTCGACGCGGCGCGATCTGCTGCCGCCCGACATCGCCGATGAACTCGCGCGCTTGCAGGACCGGGTGCCGCCGTTCCCCAGCGAGGTCGCGGTTGCCAACATCGAGCGCGCCTTCGGCAAGCCCCTGTCCTCCGTCTTTTCCCATTTCGAGCGGGTGCCGGTGGCCAGCGCCTCCGTGGCCCAGGTGCATTTCGCCACCCTGCTGGATGGCCGCCACGGTGGGCGCGAGGTCGCGGTGAAGGTGCTGCGCCCGAACATGCGCCCGGTGATCGACAAGGACCTCAGCCTCATGCGCATGATGGCCGGCTGGGTCGAGCGGCTGTCGGCCGACGGCAAGCGCCTCAAGCCGCGCGAGGTGGTCGCCGAGTTCGACAAATACCTGCACGACGAGCTGGACCTGCTGCGCGAAGCCGCCAACGCAGCCCAGCTGCGCCGCAACATGCAGGGGCTGGACCTGGTGCTGATCCCGGAAATGCTCTGGGACTACTGCCACACCGAGGTGATGGTGATGGAGCGCATGCACGGCACCCCCATCAACCGGGTCGAGGAGCTGCGCGCCCTGGGCGTGGACATTCCCAAGCTCGCGCGCGATGGTGTCACGATCTTCTTCACCCAAGTGTTCCGCGACGGTTTCTTCCACGCCGACATGCACCCGGGCAACATCCAGGTCAGCACCGCCCCGGCCACCTTCGGGCGCTACATCTCGCTCGATTTCGGCATCGTGGGCACGCTCACCGAGTTCGACAAGGAATACCTGGCGCAGAACTTCACCGCCTTCTTCCGGCGCGACTACAAGCGCGTGGCCGAGCTGCACATCGAATCGGGCTGGGTGCCCGCCGAAACGCGGGTGGATGAGCTCGAATCGGCCATCCGCGCGGTGTGCGAACCCTATTTCGACCGTCCGCTGAAGGAAATCTCGCTCGGCATGGTGCTGATGCGCCTGTTCCAGACCTCGCGCCGCTTCCACGTGGAAATCCAGCCCCAGCTCGTGCTGCTGCAGAAAACCCTGCTCAACATCGAGGGCCTGGGGCGCCAGCTCGACCCCGAGCTCGACCTCTGGAGCACGGCCAAGCCGTTCCTGGAGAAATGGATGGTGGAGCAGGTCGGCCCCCAGAAGCTGTTGCAGCAACTCAAGGCCGAGGCGCCGCAGTACGCCAAGCTGCTGCCGGCCCTGCCGCGCCTGCTGCACGACTACCTGCAGCACAAGCCGCACGAACTGCGGCGCGAGCTCGACACCCTGGTGGCCGAGCAGCGCCGCACCAACCGCCTGCTGCAGAGCATCATCTACGGTGGTATTGGCTTCGTGCTGGGCCTGATCGTCATGCAGGTGCTGGTGCGGGTCCGGCTCTGGTAGGTGGGGGCCGCCGGGCGCCGACGCCCGGCGCACGCGGGACACACCCTCAATTTATAATGACGGGTTTTGTTCCACGTCCCGCACGGGAACGTCCGGCGCCCTCCGGGGTCCGATTCCCCGAGGCGCTCCAGCCCTCATTCCGGTCCACGCCATGCCTATCTATGCCTACAAGTGCGAGTCCTGCGGCCATGCCAAGGACGTGCTGCAGAAAATCTCCGACGATCCGCTCACCGTCTGCCCGGCCTGCGGCCAGGCCAGCTTCAAGAAGCAGCTGACGGCGGCCGGTTTCCAGCTCAAGGGCTCGGGCTGGTACGTGACCGACTTCCGCGAAGGCAGCAAGCCCGCCACCGCGACCGCGACCGCGCCTGCCACGGCCGGCGATGCCGCGGCTCCCGCGCCGGCCAAGGCCGATGCCGCCCCGGCACCGGCCGCCGCACCGGCGCCGGCAACGGCGCCCGCCGGCCCGCCCGCGTCCTCCACCTGAGCCTGTCCTGATGCCTTCCTTGCGCAAATGGCTGCTCTCGGGCCTGCTGGTCCTGGTGCCCCTGATCATCACCCTCTGGGTGCTGGAGTGGGTGGTGAGCACGCTCGACCAGACCTTGCGCATCCTGCCCACCAGCTGGCAGCCCGATCAGCTGCTGGGGGTGCACATCCCGGGCCTGGGCGTGCTGTTCGCCCTGGTGGTCGTGCTGTCCATCGGCGCGCTGGCTTCCAACATCATCGGCAACAAGCTGGTGAGCTGGTGGCACGCCATGCTGCACCGCATCCCGGTGGTGCGCTCCATCTATTCGGGCGTCAAGCAGGTCTCCGACACGCTGTTCTCCGAGAAGGGCAATGCCTTTCGCAAGGCCATGCTGGTGCAATGGCCGCACGAAGGCATGTGGACCATCGCCTTCCTGACCGGCTCTCCTGCGGGCGACGTCCTGACCCACCTCCAGTCCATGCCCGGCGGCGCCGAACACGATGAGTTCTTCAGCGTGTACGTGCCCACCACGCCCAACCCCACCGGCGGTTATTTCGTGATGGTGCGCAAGAGCGCCTGCGTGGAGCTGCAGATGAGCGTGGACGAAGCGCTCACCTACGTCGTCTCCATGGGCGTGATCGTGCCCGGCGGGCCGAAGAACCCGCACTTCAAGGTGGCCGCCGATGGCGCCATCACCGAAACCTCCTGAATGTTCTCCCGCGGGCCTGTCCGCGAACCTGTTGAAAGAAGAGTCGAAATGGCGATGCGTACCCACTATTGCGGTCTGGTGACCGAAGCCCAACTGGGCCAAACCGTTCAGCTGTGCGGCTGGGTCAACCGCCGCCGCGACCACGGTGGCGTGATCTTCATCGACCTGCGCGACCGCGAAGGCTATGTGCAGGTGGTCTGCGACCCCGACCGCGCCGAGACGTTCAAGACCGCCGAGGACGTGCGCAACGAGTTCTGCGTGCAGGTCACCGGCGTGGTGCGCGCGCGCCCCGCGGGCACCACCAACGACAAGCTCAAGAGCGGCCAGATCGAGGTGCTGTGCCACGAACTGAAGGTGCTCAACGCCTCGGTGACGCCGCCGTTCCAGCTCGACGACGAGAACCTGTCGGAGACCACGCGCCTCACGCACCGCGTGCTCGACCTGCGCCGCCCCTACATGCAGAACAATCTGATGCTGCGCTACCGCGTGGCCATGGAAGTGCGCAAGTTCCTCGACGCCAACGGCTTCATCGACATCGAAACCCCGATGCTGACCAAGAGCACGCCCGAAGGCGCGCGCGACTACCTCGTGCCCAGCCGCGTGCACGACGGCCACTTCTTCGCGCTGCCGCAGTCGCCCCAGCTGTTCAAGCAGCTGCTGATGGTGGCCGGCTTCGACCGCTACTACCAGATCACCAAGTGCTTCCGTGACGAAGACCTGCGCGCCGACCGCCAGCCCGAGTTCACCCAGATCGATATCGAAACCTCGTTCCTGACCGAGGAAGACATCCGTGACATGTTCCAGGGCATGATCAAGACGGTGTTCCAGAACACGCTGGGCGTGGACCTGGGCGAGTTCCCCATCATGGCCTACAGCGAAGCAATGCATCGCTTCGGCTCCGACAAGCCCGACCTGCGCGTGAAGCTCGAGTTCACCGAACTCACCGACGTGATGGGCGACGTGGACTTCAAGGTCTTCTCGGCACCCGCCACCATGAAGGGTGGCCGCGTGGTCGCGCTGTGCGTGCGCGGCGGCGCCGACATGAGCCGCAGCGAGATCGACGCCTACACCGAGTTCGTGAAGATCTACGGCGCCAAGGGCCTGGCCTGGATCAAGGTCAACGACGCCGCCCAGGGCCGCGACGGCCTGCAGAGCCCGATCGTGAAGAACCTGCACGACAAGGCCGTGGCCGACATCCTCTCGCGCACCGGCGCGCAGAACGGCGACATCATCTTCTTCGGCGCCGACAAGGCCAAGGTGGTCAACGACGCCATCGGCGCGCTGCGCCTGAAGATCGGTCACAGCGAACTGGGCAAGAAGAACGGCCTGTTCGAAGACCGCTGGGCGCCCATGTGGGTGGTGGACTTCCCGATGTTCGAACACGACGAGGAAGCCGACCGCTGGACCGCGGTGCACCACCCCTTCACCGCGCCGAAGGACGGCCACGAGGACTGGATGGTGACCGCGCCCGAGAAGTGCATCGCCAAGGGTTACGACATGGTGCTCAATGGCTGGGAAATTGGCGGCGGTTCCGTCCGCATCCACACGGCGGCCGTGCAGCAGAAGGTGTTCGACGCGCTCAAGATCACACCCGAGGAAGCCCAGCTCAAGTTCGGCTTCCTGCTGGACGCGCTGCAGTACGGCGCGCCGCCCCACGGCGGCCTGGCCTTCGGCCTGGACCGCATCGTCACGCTCATGACCGGTGCCGAGTCCATCCGCGACGTGATCGCCTTCCCCAAGACCCAGCGCGCCCAGTGCCTGTTGACCCAGGCCCCCAGCCCGGTGGACGAGAAGCAACTGCGCGAGCTGCACATCCGTCTGCGCAACGTGGACCTGGCGAAATCCGCCTGACGAGCCTGTCTGTAGGACACCTCCGAAAGGGGCGCCGAGTGCGCCCCTTTTTCTTGTATCAATGCGCTGATTGCAGTGATCTGCCTTCAAATATCGCCATTCCTTGGGAGTAACATGGCCTTTTGAAAAGGAGTCTCTCATGCCCAAGATTCGTACGACCGCCCTCGATGGCAAGGACAAGCTCGTGGCCGACCTCCAGCGCGTGATCGCCGACGCCGAAGAGTTGATGCAAGCCACGGCCCACCAGACCGAAGGCAAGGTGGTGGAACTGCGCGACCGCATCAACGAGAACCTGCGCGACGCTCGCCACAAGTTGGCGGATGCCGAGGAAGCCATCAAGGAAAAGACGTTGGAAATGGCCCGCGCGACCGACGACTACGTGCACGAAAACCCCTGGTCCGCGATCGGCGCCGCCGCCGGTGTGGGCCTGCTGGTCGGCCTGCTCATCAGCCGCCGCTGATCGGGGCCGCCCGCGCCATGGCCACGCCGCCGCGTTTTTCGTCGTCTCTCCGGGGACTGGCCTCCACCGTCCTGGAACTGGTGCAGATCCGGCTGGAGCTGTTCAGCATCGAGGCACAGGAAGAGGTGCTGCGCGTCGGCGCGCTGCTGGTCTATGGCGCGGTGGCCGTGGCCTTCCTCAGCCTGGGCGTGGTGCTGCTGGCGCTGCTGATCACCGTGGCCCTTTGGGACACCCACCGCCTGTTGGCGCTGGGCATCTTCACCGGGTTGTTCCTTGTCACCGGCGGCGTGGCCGCCTGGCTGGCGCGGGAGCGCGTGCGTTCCGGCACCTACCTGTTCTCGGCCAGCGTCGAGGAACTCCGGCAGGACCGTGAAGGCCTGCGCGCCGCCAAGGAGGACGCTTGAACCCGCGTGCGGTCGTGCTGGCGATGCGGCGGGAGCGGTTGGTGCTGCGCTCGCAGCAGCTTCGCCGGCAGATCACGACCGAGTTGCAGGCGGTGCAGCCCGCGCTGACCTGGGTGGACCGCCTGCAGGACGCCCTGCTGTGGTTGCGCGGCAACCCCTTGATCGCCACCGCCGGCAGCCTGCTGCTGGCGGTGTGGCGCCCGCGCCGTGCGGCCGGCTTCGGCATGCGGCTGTGGTCGGCCTGGAAGTTCGTGCAGGGCCTTCGTGGGGTCGGCGCGAAATCGCCGTCCCCATGGCGCTGAACCACCTGTTCGTCCCGTGAAGATTCCGCAATCGGTGCTGGTGGTGATTCACACCCCGGCGCTGGAGGTGTTGCTGATCGAGCGCGCCGATGCGCCCGGTTTCTGGCAATCGGTCACCGGCTCCAAGGACACCGAGGCCGAGGGCTTCGAGGCCACGGCGGTGCGCGAGGTGCAGGAAGAGACCGGCCTCGATGCCTATGCGCCCGGCCACGCGCTGAACGACTGGGGGCTTGAAAACGTGTACGAGATCTACCCGCAGTGGCGGCACCGCTACGCGCCCGGCGTCACGCACAACACAGAGCACTTGTTCGGCCTGTGCATTCCCCACGCGGTGCTGGTGCGGCTGAGCCCACGCGAACACCGCGACCAGGTGTGGCTGCCCTGGGCGCAGGCTGCGGAACGCTGCTTCTCGCCATCCAATGCCGAAGCCATCGCCTGGCTGCCCCGCCTTGGTGGCATGATTTGCCCATGAGCATCGTCAGGATCGCGACCTACAACATCCACAAGGGTGTGCAAGGCCTCGGGCCAGGGCGTCGGCTGGAGATCCACAACATCGCCCACGCGGTGGAACAGTTCGACGCCGACATCGTGTGCCTGCAGGAGGTGCGGCGCCACAACCGCAAGCTCGAAAAACACTTCACCCGCTGGCCCGAGCTCGATCAGGCGGGTTATCTCTCCCCCGAGGGCTACGAATCGGTCTACCGGACCAACGCGATCACGCGCCACGGCGAACACGGCAACGCGCTGCTCTCGCGCTGGCCGGTGATCGACACCAAACACTCCGACGTGTCTGACCACCGTTTCGAGCAGCGCGGCCTGCTGCACGTGCAGTTGCTGGTCGAGGGCGTCGATGTTCACGTGGTGGTGGTGCACCTGGGCCTGATTCACGCCAGCCGCGAGCGCCAGGTGCAGCGCCTGGGCGAATACATCGCCACCGCCGTGCCGCCGAGCGCGCCGCTGGTGGTGGCGGGCGACTTCAACGACTGGGGTGCGCAGCTGCTGCGGCCCATGGCGGCGCTGGATCTGCGCACCTTCGAGGGGATTCGCCTGGCGACGTACCCGTCGCGCCTGCCGCTGCTGCACCTGGACCGCATCTTCGCGCGCGGCCTGCGGCCGGTCTCGGCCCACGTGCCGCACGGCCGGGTGTGGTCGCGCATGTCGGACCATCTGCCCCTGATCGCCGAGCTCGAGCTGTGAGCGCGGCACCCCTTCGTTCCGCGAGCGCGCGGCACGCGCCCATGCGAAGGGGCCATCAGCTGCTGTTGTTGCAAGGCGGCGTGGAGTTCTTCCCCGCCCTGGTCGAAGCGATGGACGCGGCGCGCATGGTGGTGCACCTGGAGACCTACATCTTCGAGTTCGCGGGCTCGGCCCTGCGCGTGGCCGAGGCGCTGGAGCGCGCGGCGCGGCGTGGCGTGGCGGTGCGCCTGCTCATCGACGGCGTGGGCACGCCCGTGGTGCCCCAGGAGTGGCAGCGCCGCTTCGCCGAGGCCGGCGTGGTGATGCGCATCTACGCCCCGCTGGGCCGGCTCGGCCTGCTGGTGCCGCGCAACTGGCGCCGCCTGCACCGAAAGCTCTGTGTGGTCGACGGCGTGGTGGGCTTCTGTGGTGGCATCAACATCATCGACGACCAGGACGACGTGGCGCTCGGCCGCCTGACCGCGCCGCGGCTGGACTTCGCGCTGCGCGTGGCCGGCCCGCTGGTGGAGGACATGGTCGAGACCATGGAGCAGCTCTGGTGGCGCACCCTGGCCGCGCGGCGCGTGCGCCAGCGCGAGTTCAAAGCCGCGTGGGATGCGCTGCGGGCCTCGCGCCCGGTGGGCGATTTCTCCCGCCTGCTGCAGAAGATCGAGGCCCTGGCCGAGGCCCAGGAGGAGGCCAGGGTAGAGGGCCCTTACGGCGAATCCGCGCCTTCGCCACTGGGGGTGGACGGCGCGCGCGCCACGCTGCTGCTGCGCGACAACGTGACCCACCGGCACGACATCGAGCGCGCGTACCTCAAAGCCATCGGCGAGGCGCGCCAGGAGGTGGTGATCGCCAACGCCTATTTCATTCCCGGGCGCAAGCTGCGCCGCGCGCTCACGATGGCCGCCGCGCGCGGCGTGCGCGTGCGCCTGCTGCTGCAGGGGCGCTACGAGCATTTCCTGCAGTACCGCGCGGCGCGCCCGGTGTACCAGCGGCTGGTGGACGCGGGCATCGAGATCCACGAGTACGCGCCCAGCGCGCTGCACGCCAAGGTGGCGGTGGTGGACCGGCGCTGGTCCACCGTGGGCTCCACCAACCTCGATCCGCTGTCCATGCTGCTGGCGCGCGAGGCCAATGTGATGACCAACGACCGGCGCTTCTCCGGCTTGCTGCACAGCTACCTCGATGGCCTGGTGCAGCACACCGGCCAGTTGCTCGACACGGGCGCCCTGAACCGGCGTCCCTGGGTGCAGCGGCAGCTGGATCGCATTGCGTTCGCCATCATGCGGGCCACGCTGTTCGTGACGGGTCACCGGTATTAGGGCAGCCCCATGCCAGACGACCTGATCGTCCAGCGGCCCGAAGGGCTGTATTGCCCGCCGGGTGACTTCTACATCGACCCCTGGCGCCGTGTCGAGCGCGCCGTCATCACGCACGCCCACGCTGACCACGCCCGCACCGGCCACGCGCACTACCTGGCCACGGCGGTGTCCGAAGGCCTGCTGCGCGCGCGGCTGGGGGCTGACATCAAGCTTCAGGGGCTTGCCTACGGTGAGACGGTGGAGCACCACGGTGTGCGCATCTCGCTGCACCCAGCCGGCCACGTGCTGGGCTCGGCGCAAGTGAGGGTGGAGCACCAGGGGCGCGTGTGGGTGGCCAGCGGCGACTACCGCACCACGTCGGCCGGCGCCGTGCCCGACCGCACCTGCGCGCCCTTCGAACCGGTGCGCTGCGACGTCTTCATCACCGAGTCCACCTTCGGCCTGCCGATCTACCGCTGGCGCTCCGATGCCGAGTTGTTCGGCCAGATCAACCGCTGGTGGCAGGACAACGCCGAGACCGGCCGCGCCAGCGTGCTCTCCTGCTACAGCCTGGGCAAGGCGCAGCGCATCCTGGCCGGGGTGGACGCGTCCATCGGACCCATCGTGTGCCATGGCGCGGTCGAACCGCTGAACCGCGCCTACCGCGCCGCCGGCGTCGTGCTGCCCGACACGCTGCAGGTGAGCGATGTGAGCGACCCCGCCACCTTCCGTCGCGCGCTGGTGCTGTGCCCGGGCTCCGCCTTGGGCACGCCCTGGATCAAGCGCTTCGGCGATTTCTCCGACGCCTTTGCCAGTGGCTGGATGCAGGTGCGCGGCTGGCGGCGGCGCGGTGGCCTGGACCGCGGATTCGTGCTCAGCGACCACGCCGACTGGCCCGGCCTGCTCAGCGCCATCGGTGCCAGCGGGGCCGAGCGGGTCATCGTCACGCACGGCAGCGTGCCGGTGCTGGTGCGCTACCTGCAGGAGCAGGGCCTGCAGGCCGAGAGCTTCGACACCGAGTACGGCGACGAGACCGAGGCCACCGGCGCATGAAACGCTTCGCGGCCCTGTTCGACGAGTTGGACGCGACCACCGCGACCAACGCCAAGGTCGCCGCGCTGCGCCGCTACCTGGCCGAGGTGGACGATGCCGACGCGGCCTGGGCGGTGTATTTCCTGGCTGGCGGGAAGCCGCGCCAGCTCGTCAAGACGGCGCAATTGCGCGCGCAGGCGATCGCCGCCTCGGGCCTGCCGGAGTGGTTGTTCGAGGCCAGCTACCAGGCGGTGGGCGACCTGGCCGAAACCATCGCGCTGGTGTTGCCCCTCCCGCAGCAGGCCGAAAACATGCAGACCCGGTTGAGCGAGTGGATGGAAGAGCGGCTGCTGCCCCTGCGCGGGCAAGGGGACGAAGCCGTGGCCATGGCCCTGGGCGCCTGGTGGCGCGAGCTCGATGCCGCAGGGCGTTTCCTGCTCGTCAAGCTGGTGGGCGGAGGCTTTCGCGTCGGCGTGAGCAAGCTGCTGGTGCAGCGCGCGATCGCCGCACACGCCGGGCTGGACGCCAAGCTGGTGGCCGCGCGCATGATGGGCTTCACCGACAGCAAACGCTCGCCCACGCCCGCCCTGTACCGCGCGCTGGTGGCGCCGGCCGAGCCGCAAGGCGAGGCGCGGGGCGGCCGCGACCCGAGCCAGCCCTATCCTTTCTTCCTGGCCAGTCCCTTGAGCGCGGAGGCGGACGGCGATCTCCTGGCCATGGAGATAGCGAGCGCGGGCCCGGCCCAGACCATGGAGGCCCGCCTGGGCCCCGCAAGCGATTGGCTGGCCGAGTGGAAGTTCGACGGCATCCGTGGCCAGATCGTCAAACGCGCCGGGCAGGTGTGGGTGTGGTCGCGCGGTGAGGAACTGATGAGCGAGCGATTCCCCGAGCTGCAGGCGCTCGCGCAGCGCTGGCCGGACGGCACCGTGCTGGACGGCGAAATCCTGGTGTGGGACGACGGCGACCCGGCCAAGCCCCGGCTGCCCGGCAGCGAAAGACCGGGCGGCCCCGCACCCTTCGCCCTGTTGCAGCAGCGCATCGGCCGCAAGACCCTGGGCCCCAAGGTGCTGGCCGAGGCGCCGGTCAGCTTCATGGCCTACGACCTGCTCGAGGCCGGCCACGATGACCTGCGCCAGCTGCCGCAGCACGAACGCCGCCTGCGCCTGGAGGCCCTGGCCGCCACGCTCAACGCCACGCCCGGCCCGCGCCTGTGGCTCTCGCCCCGGGTGCCGGGCGGGGACTGGGCCACGCTGGCCCGCTGGCGCGCGCAGGCGCGGTCGCTCGACGTGGAGGGCCTGATGCTCAAGCACCGCGCCAGCGCCTACGGCACCGGCCGGCAGAAACGCGGCGACGGCCCGGGTCTGCTGGCATGGTGGAAATGGAAGATCGATCCGCTGACGATCGATGGCGTGCTGATCTACGCCCAGGCCGGCCACGGCCGCCGCGCCTCGGTCTACACCGACTACACCTTCGCGGTGTGGAACCGCCCCCCGGTGGACGCCGCCGAGGCGCAGGGGGTTGTCGAGGCGATCGCGCAGCGCCGCCCGGCCGACCCCGAGGGCCTGCAGCTGGTGGCCTTCACCAAGGCCTATTCGGGTCTGACCGACGAGGAGTTCAAGGCGGTCGATGCGGTGATCCGCCAGAACACGCTGGAGAAGTTCGGCCCGGTGCGCAGCGTGCGGCCCACGCTGGTGTTCGAGCTGGCGTTCGAGGGCATCGCGCGCAGTTCGCGCCACAAGAGCGGCGTGGCGCTGCGCTTTCCGCGCATGCAGCGCATCCGCGACGACAAGCCGCTGCACGAGGCCAACACCCTGCAAGACCTCGAGCAACTGCTGGCCAGCAAGGCCGGCTGAGTCCCGGCGCCCAATGCCCCCAGGCCGGGTACCCCCGGGAGGTCCGGTGTTAGCATGCCCCAATGCTGACGAAAACCGCATCCGACATGACCTCCGCAGCCCCCCCTGACGACGACCACGGCGTGCCCGTTTCCGTCAAGATCCGCGAGCGCGTGAAGGCCGCGCGCCAGCGCTTCCACTCCAACGACAACATCGCCGAGTTCATCCAGCCCGGCGAGCTGGAGAAGCTGCTCGACGAAGTGACCGAGAAGATGCAGGGCGTGCTCGATGCCATGGTCATCGACACCGAGAACGACCACAACACCGGCGACACCGCGCGCCGCGTGGCCAAGATGTACCTCAAGGAGGTGTTCAACGGCCGTTACGTGAAGGCCCCGAGCATCACCGAGTTCCCCAACGCCGAGCACCTCAACGAGCTGATGATCGTCGGCCCGATCACCGTGCGCAGCGCCTGCAGCCACCACTTCTGCCCGGTCATCGGCAAGATCTGGATCGGCGTGATGCCCAACGAGCACACCAACGTGATCGGCCTGTCCAAGTACGCGCGCCTGGCCGAATGGATCATGGGCCGCCCGCAGATCCAGGAAGAGGCCGTGGTGCAACTGGCCGACCTGATCCAGGAGAAGACCCAGCCCGACGGCCTGGCGCTGGTGATGGAGGCCAGCCACTACTGCATGGCCTGGCGCGGGGTCAAGGACATGAACAGCAAGATGATCAACTCGGTCATGCGCGGCGTGTTCCTCAAAGACCCCAACCTGCGCCGCGAATTCCTCGCCCTCATCCCCCGTCAATCCTGAGGCCCATCATGCTGGTACGCCTGCTCTACGTCAGCCGCGCTGTCGACAAGGACTGCGCCAAAGCCATCGAATCCATCCTGGAGTCATCGCGCTCGCACAACCTGGGCAACGGCATCACCGGTGTGCTCTGCTACGGCGGCGGCGTGTTCCTGCAAGCCATCGAGGGCGGCCGCAACGCGGTGAACGACCTCTACAGCCACATCGTGGCCGACCCGCGCCACACCGAGGTGGTGCTGCTGCACTACGAAGAGATCACCGAGCGCCGCTTCGGTGGCTGGACCATGGGCCAGGTCAACCTCTCCAAGCTCAACACCTCCATCGTGCTGAAGTACTCCGAGCGCCCCGAGTTCGATCCCTACGCCGTCTCGGGCCAGGTGTCGCTGGCCCTTCTGGAGGAGTTGATGGCCACGGCCAGCATCATCGGCAGAGCTTGAGGATCTCCCCCCTGCGCCGCTGCGCGGCTTCCCCCCTCCGTGGCGCGCCTTCGGCGCTTCGAGGGGGGACGGCACCTGGGGCCGGCGGAGCCGGACCCCTCGGTGCCCCTTGGGTTGGGCTTCCCTTCTGACGCTGCATGTCGCTGAACGCGTTCTGTCTCATCGTGCTGGCCGGCCTGATCCACGCCGGCTGGAACATCGTCGCCAAGAAGGCCGCGGGCGATGCGCGTTTTGCGTTTTTCAACGCCTTCCTCATGATGCTGGTCTGGGCGCCGCTGGGCTGGTGGCTGGGCCGCGAGGAGGTGCCGCGCTGGGGGGCCACCGAATGGGGTTTCGTGGTCGCCAGCGGCGTGCTGCACGTCTTCTACTACGTGATCCTGCTGCGTGGCTACCGCAAGGCCGACCTCACCGTGGTCTATCCCATGGCGCGCGGCTCGGGGCCGCTGCTGTCTTCGCTCGTGGCCATCGTGTTCCTGGGCGAGCGCATCTCGGCCCTCGGTGCCCTGGGCATCGCGGGGGTGGTGGGCGGTGTGTTCCTGATCGCCGGCGGCCCGGGCCTGCTGCGTGCCGCGCACGATCCGGTGGCGCGCCGCCGCGTGCACAAGGGCATGGTCTACGGCTTGCTCACGGGCGTGTTCATCGCGGCCTACACGGTGGTGGACGGCTACGCGGTCAAAGTGCTGCTGATGTCGCCCATCCTGATCGACTACATGGGCAATTTCGTGCGCCTGGGCCTGCTCGCCCCGGCCGTGCTGCGCGACATCCCCACCGCCCGGCAGCTGTGGCGCGTGCAGTGGCGCTATGCGTTGCTGGTGGCGGTGGTCAGCCCCATTGCCTATGTGCTGGTGCTGTACGCCATGCGCGAGGCGCCGCTGTCGCACGTGGCGCCGGCGCGCGAGGTGTCCATGCTGTTCGCGGCGCTGATCGGCGGCCACCTGCTGGGCGAGGGCGACCGCGCGGCGCGCATCCTCGGTGCCCTGTGCATTGCGGCCGGTGTGACCGCATTGGCGCTGGGCTGAGTGGCATGAGCGAGGCATCGGGCTGGCAGCTGCTGGGCTGCGATTTCAGCAGCGCACCGAGCCGGCGCAAACCGATCACGCTCGCCGTGGGCCGGGCCGACCGGGGTCGCGTGGTGCTCGAGGGCGTGGCGCACTTCGAGACGCTCGACGCCTGGAGCCAGCGCCTGGCGGCACCGGGGCGCTGGGTGGGCGGCTTCGACCTGCCGTTCGGCCTGCCGCGCGAACTGGTCACCACTCTGGGCTGGCCGACCGACTGGGCGGCCTGCATGGCGCACTACAAGGGCCTGAGCCGCGAGTCGATCCGCGAGGCCTTCGCTGCCTTCTGCGATGCGCGGCCGGTGGGCGGCAAGTTCGCGCACCGCGCCACCGATGGGCCGGCCGGCTCCAGCCCGAGCATGAAATGGGTCAACCCGCCGGTGGCCTTCATGCTGCACGCTGGCGTGCCGCGCCTGATCGCCGCCGGCGTCACCCTGCCGGGCCTGTTCGAGGGCGACGGCAGCCGCGTGGGGCTGGAGGCCTACCCGGGCCTGGTCGCGCGCAGTGTGCTGGGCCCGGCCTCGTACAAGAGCGACGACAAGGCCAAGCAGACGCCCGAGCGCCTGATCGCGCGCAAGACGCTGATCAACGCGCTGGAGAACGGCCAGGCCCCGCTGCTGCAGGCCGTGGGCCTGCGCCTGCGGCTCACGCACGCCCAGCGCGACGCGCTGGCCGACGATGCCAGCGGCGACCGGCTGGACGCCGTGCTCTGCCTGCTGCAGGCGGCCTGGGCCGAGCAGCAGCACCGCGCCGGCGTGCCGCGCTGGGGCCTGCCGGTGTTCGACCCGCTCGAAGGCTGGATCGTCACGGCCTGACGGGTTGGTACCCGTGCGACAGCGCGGGATTTCGGCACTGCCTAGAATTCGTCGGGTCCGGCCCTGTGCCGGACACAAGCGTTCTCAGGGCGGGGTGAAACTCCCCACCGGCGGTGATGGCGGCGTGGCGACACGACCGCACGAGTGCCGCGAGCGCCCAGGCGCCGGTTCGTCCAGCGCGTGGGGTCAGCAGACCCGGTGGGATCCCGGGACCGACGGTAAGAAGCGGGTCTGACCGACCCGCTTGACAGTCCGGATGAAAGAGAGCGCGAGCCAGGCACCCCCGTGCGCGCCCGCGCGCCGGCGGCGCGTGCGCTTGTGCGCCCTGATTTGTTGGCCCCTCCTTTTTCCGAGGACACCATGAATCAGACCGAGTCTTCCCACCACCTCCACCTGCCCGCCGGCCTGCGCTTCGCGTTCGTCGAGGCGTCCTGGCACGCCGACATCGTGCACCAGGCGCGCGATGCCTTCTTCGCCGAAATGGCGCAAGGCGGCTTCGGCGCCGACGCCATCGATGTGTTCGACGTGCCCGGCGCCTTCGAGATCCCGCTGCATGCCCAGCGACTGGCCCGTTCCGGCCGCTACGCCGCCGTCGTCGGCAGCGCGCTGGTGGTCGACGGAGGCATCTACCGCCACGACTTCGTTTCGCAGACCGTGGTGCAGGCGCTCATGGACGTGCAGCTCGACACCAGCGTGCCGATGATCTCGGCCGTGCTCACGCCGCACCACTTCCACGAACACGCCGAGCACCGCAAGTACTTCCTGCGCCACTTTGCCGTCAAGGGCACCGAGGCCGCGCAGGCCTGCCTGCAGACCGTGGCCGGCCTGCGCCGCCTGGACGCGTTGCTCAGCCCGACCGCCGCCGCCTGACGGCCGGCGCCTTGAGCGCGCGGTGGCGATGGGGTACAACCGCCGTTCACCATGTCGCTGCTGCGCCTGCCTTCGCCCGCCCTGCGCCCTTTCGTGGCGCAGCTGTGGGCGAGCGAGGACCCGGGCGAGGTGCGCTACGCCACCCCATGGCGCGAGCACGCCTTGCCCAGCGGGGCGATGCACCTCGTCATCCGGCTCTCCGATCACCCGCTGCGCATCGCCGATGCCGGCAGCGGCGACCGCGCGCAGACGGTGGCCCCGTCGCTGGTGGGCGGCACGCGCTCGAGGTTCTACCTGCGGGAGTTGCTCGCACCTTCCTGCTCCGTGGGCGCGGTGCTGCGCCCCGGTGCGGCCCAATGCCTGTTCGGTGGCGTGACCGCCGACGAGCTGGCCGAACGCCACACCCCGCTGGACGCGCTGTGGGGCGCTGAGGCACATCGACTGCGCGAGCGGCTGCTGGCCCTGCGCACGCCGCAGGACCGGTTGACCGTGTTCGAGGCCGCGCTCGCGGCGCGCCTGCCGCGCGTGCAGGGCCTGCATCCCGCGGTGGCCGGCGCGCTGGCGCAGTTCCGGGGTGGGGTGTCGGTGGCGGCCGCCGTGCGGGACAGCGGTTTCAGCCACCGCCGCTTCCTGCAGCTGTTCCGCCAGGGCGTGGGCCTGGCGCCCAAGACCTACCTGCGCGTGCTGCGTTTCCAGCGCGTGCTGCCGATCCTGCGCTCGAATCCCGCGCTGTCCCTGGCGGGGCTGGCGGCAGACCTGGGCTACAGCGACCAGTCGCATTTCAACCGCGAGTTCCTGGCCTTCAGCGGCGTCACGCCACTCGCGTACCGCGAGCGCATGGGGGCCGACACGAACCACCTGCCGATGGGGGGCGGCTGAGGTCAATTTTTTTCTATACGGCCGTCTGAGGCCCGCGGAAGATGCGGCCCCTGTCCCTTCCTGTCCAACGAGGTGAAGCCATGAAGATCGAAGAAGTGTTCGCCTACCTTTGCGTGTCCGACGCGAAGGCCGCCATCGCGTTCTACGGGAACGCTTTCGGCGCGACCGAGAAGTTCCGCCTCACCGAACCGGGGGGTCGCGTTGGCCACGCCGAGATGGCCTTCGGCCCGATGACCGTCATGCTCAGCGACGAGTACCCGGAATACGGCATCCGCTCGGCCTCAGCCATCGGCGCCACGCCCGTGTCCATCCACCTGCACGTGGACAACGCCGACCGCATGATCGAGCAGGCCCTGAAGGCCGGGGCGACGCTCGAGCGCGAGGCGCAGGACGCGTTCTACGGCGAACGCTCCGGCGTCGTGCGCGACCCCTTCGGTCACCGCTGGCTGATCGGCCACGCCATCGAGGAGGTGACCACGGAGGAGATGCAGCGCCGCTACACGGCCTTGATGACATCCGGGTAAGCTGTCTTCCGTGTTTCAGGAGGACTCCCATGTACCCTTGGCTCTTTCTGTGGGCGCCGCAGCTGCAGTTGCCCTTCAGCGGCGATGTGGCGCAGCGCATCGAACCCCGCACCCAGTGGTTCTTTGACGGCATCGACACCGCGTCGGGCGATCCGGTGATCGAGCGCAAGGCCTTCGAGGTGGCGACCTATGGGCGCCAACTTGGGCTGATCACCGAACTGCTGCTCGACATGGCCGTGCAGACGCCGCCACGCACCCCGGCCGGCCGCGAGGCGCGCCAGCGGTTGCAGAAGATCCAGGCCGAGGTCGAGCGCATCAAAGCCGAGGACGCGGCGACCCAGGTGGACATGGTCGAGGCCGGCCTGCGGCGCCTCAAGGCCCGCCACCGACCCGAGTACGAAGCCCTGCGCGAGCGCTTGCAAAAAGCCCTGGCCGCGCCCGAGGCCGCACCGTGAGCCTGACCGACGTCGGAGCCCTGCCACTCACCCTGCTGGCCTCGCTGGGCGTTGCCATCGTGCTGCTGGTGATCCGCGTGCTCGTGATGCAGCGGGTGCAGCAGCGGCGCCAGCGCGAGAACCGCCAGGAAACCGAGCGCCTGAAATCGCTGGTGGCCGCGTACCGTGCGCTGGCGGGGTCTTTCTCGCCGGCCACGGTCGAGCACTCGACGCAGATGGAGGAAACGCTGGCCGAGATCGTGCTGTTCGGCTCTCTGCCTCAGGTCGAATTGGCCGCGGCCTGCGCCACCGCGCTCAAGCGCGGCGAGTCGCCCGACTTCCAGCCCCTGGTGGAAGCCCTGCGCTCCGACCTGCGCCGCCAGCTCGGGCTCGAGCCCATTCCGATCACCCTGCTGTTGCCGACCTCGGGGCCGGGGCGCGCCGCACCGCGCGGGCGGGGGGACGGTGAAGGGGGCGGCGGCGGTACCGGTGGCCGAGGCGGTGCAGGAGGTGGTGGAGGGGGCGGCGGCGGAGGGGCCGCGGCGGGCGGGCTGGGCGCGGGCCTGATTGCCGGGGAAGTCCTTAGCAACTGAGCCAAGGCGCGCTCTGCGGGCCCGCACTTGGTGCATCATGGACGCTTGCGCTGCGCCGCCGACACTCGGGTCGACTGGCGGAAGCACAAGCCTTCGAGGAAATCCCCATGAATGCAGCCAAGCTGGTCGGTATCGTGCTCATCGTCGCCGGTGTGCTCGGTCTGGTGTATGGCAGCTTCAGCTACACCAAGGACACGGAAGCCGTGAAGCTGGGGCCGCTGGAACTGTCGGTGAAGCAGAAGGAAACCGTCAACGTGCCGGTGTGGGCCGGTGTCGGCGCCATCGTGGTCGGCGCGGTGCTGCTGGTGCTGGGTGGCAAGAAGGGTTGAGGCGGGCGCTTTTCTGCGCCGTCCTGGCGCTGGCGAGCGCCGGGGCGCTGCACGCGGCGGATGAGCCCACGGTGTACGCCGCCCGGGTCAGCCGCGTGTTCGATGGCGACACGCTGTGGGTCAAGCCCCTGGACGGAGGCCGTTACCGCAAGCTGCGCCTCGATGGCATCGACGCGCCCGAGATCTGCCAGGCCGGCGGCACGGCCTCGCGCGATGCCCTGGCCCGGCGGGTGTTGAACCAGGTGGTGGCGGTCAGCGTGCGCCATCACGACGACTACGGCCGTGGGCTGGCCAGACTCACGCACCAGGACGACGACATCGCCGCCTGGATGGTGGCGCAAGGCCAAGCCTGGTCCTACCGCTGGCGCCGCAGCCTGGGGCCGTTCCAGGCCGAAGAGGCGCGTGCCAGGCGGGGCCGCAAGGGTCTGTTCGCCGATGCCTCGGCCGAGTTGCCGCGCGAGTTCCGCCAGCGCCACGGGCCCTGTCCGCGGCCCGATTGACGAAAGGCTTCAGTGGGCCTGGCCGCAGACCGCGCATTGCGGGTTCTGCGGCAGCGAGATCGGTGTGAAGGCCAGGTCTCGTCCATCGATCATCAGCAGCTTGCCCGTGAGGCGCGAGCCCAGGCCGGTCAGCAGCTTGAGCGCCTCGGCCGCCTGCATGGTGCCCACGATGCCCACCAGCGGCGCGAACACACCCATGGTGGCGCACAGGGCCTCCTCCACACCAGCGTCCTCGGGGAACACACAGGCGTAACACGGGTTGCCCGGGGTGCGGGGATCGAACACGCTGAGTTGGCCATCCATGCGGATCGCCGCGCCCGACACCAGCGGCTTGCGGTGATTCACGCAGGCGCGGTTGATGGCGTGGCGGGTGGCGAAGTTGTCGGTGCAGTCCAGCACCACGTCGGCCTGTGACACCAGCTGGTCCAGCAGTTCCGCATCGGCCCGCTGGGTGACGGTGGTGACGCGCACGTCCGGGTTGATGGCAGCGATCGCCTCGCGCGCCGATTCGGCCTTGAGGTGGCCCAAACGCGCCAGGTTGTGCGCGATCTGCCGCTGCAGGTTGGTCTCGTCCACGGTGTCGTGGTCCACCAGCGTGATGTGGCCGACACCGGCACTGCCCAGGTAGAGCGCCACTGGAGAGCCCAGGCCGCCCGCGCCGATCACCAGCGCGTGCGAGGCCAACAGCGCTTCCTGGCCTTCGACCCCGAGTTCGTTGAGCAGGATGTGGCGCGAATAGCGCAGGAGCTGGGCGTCGTCCAAGGGTCTTGCCGCAGGCGGTCACCGCCCGCGGCATCCATCAGTTTTCTTTTTTCTCTTCGGTGCGCACCGACAGCGTCTTGCTGATCAGCACCGGCTGGCCCTTGAGCTGGTTGAGCGCCTGCGTCAGCTGGAAGTCCTTGTCGGTGCCGAACTCGGGCACGAGGCGCTGGTTCGGGTTCTTCTTGGCTTCCTCTTCCAGGCGCTTGCGCGCGGCTTCGCGGGCCTCGTCGCGCTGCTGCTCGGCGGCGCGCTGGGCGTCGGTCATGCCCTGGTCGCCCTTGACGGCTTCGGTGCCGTTGTTCAGGTGCTTCTGCAGATCGGCTTCGCGCGTGCGCAGCGCGGCGAACACGTTGCCTTCGGGCGTTTCATCGACCATCACGTCGGGCACGATGCCCTTGGCCTGGATGGAGTTGCCCGACGGCGTGTAGTAGCGCGCCGTGGTGAGCTTGAGGCCCGTGTCGGGGCCCAGCGGACGCACCGTCTGCACCGAGCCCTTGCCGAAGGTCTGGCTGCCCAGGATGGTGGCGCGCTTGTGGTCCTGCAGGGCGCCGGCCACGATTTCGCTGGCCGAAGCCGAGCCTTCGTTGACCAGCACCACCAGCGGCACGCGCTTGAGTGCACCCTGCGTGTTGTCGGTCAAGCGCTTGATGGGGTCGGTGCCACCGCGGCGCAGGTAGTGCTGCGGAATGGCCTTGTAGGTGAACTTGCTGTCCTCGAGCTGGCCGTTGGTGGAGACCACGGTCACATTTTCGGGCAGGAAGGCGGCGGAGAGGGCAACGGCCGCGTCGAGCAGGCCGCCCGGGTCGTTGCGCAGGTCAAGCACGATGCCCTTGAGGTTGGGGTCCGCCTTGTAGATGTCTTCCATCTTGCGGGCGAAGTCCTCGATCGTGCGCTCCTGGAACTGCGACACGCGCACCCACGCGTAGCCGGGTTCGACCACGCGCGACTTCACGCTCTGCGTCTTGATTTCCTCGCGCGTGATCGTCACGGGGAAGCTGCGGTTCTCGTCCTTGCGGTAGATGTTGAGCAGCACCTTGGTGCGCGGCTCGCCGCGCATGAGCTTGACGGCGTCGTTGATGCTCAGGCCCTTGACCTGGGTGTCGTCGATCTTGGTGATCAGGTCGCCGGTCTTGAGGCCGGCGCGGAAGGCGGGGGAGTCCTCGATGGGCGAGACCACCTTGACCAGGCCGTCCTCCATCGTGATCTCAATGCCCACGCCAACGAAGCGCCCGCTGGTGCCTTCGCGGAATTCCTTGAACGACTTCTTGTCGAAATACTGCGAATGCGGGTCCAGACTCGCGACCATGCCCGAAATGGCTTCGGAGATGAGCTTCTTCTCGTCCACCGGCTCCACATAGTCGCTCTTGACCATGCCGAAGACGGCGGCGAGCTGCTGCAGCTCTTCCAGCGGCAACGGGGCCAGCGCACCACGCGCAACCGCCTGCAACTGCACCGTGGTCAGCGCGCCGGCGACCACGCCAATGGCCACCCAGCCTGCAATCTTCAGCTTGTGACTCACCTGTTTTGCCATCGAAATACCCCAGTAAAAAAGCCCGTGCAGGGCCTGCGGGACCCTCTCGGGTCAATATACACCTTGGAGCATGGCGCGATGCTTCGGTTCCCGGGGCTCCACAGTGGTATTCCCGGGGTTGCCGTGACGGATCGCCGGTTTCAGGCCTTGCCCTGCGCCGCCACCGCCGCCGCGGCCTTCGCCGCCGCCTCGGCATCGCCCAGGTAGAAATGCCGGATCGGTTTCAGATCCGCGTCGAGTTCGTACACCAGTGGAATGCCGTTAGGGATGTTCACGCCCACGATGTCGTTGTCGGAAATGCCGTCGAGGTACTTCACCAGGGCGCGGATGCTGTTGCCATGCGCCGCCACCACCACCCGCTTGCCGGCCTTGATGGCCGGTGCCATGGCTTCGTTCCAGAAGGGCAAGACACGTGCCACCGTGTCCTTGAGGCACTCGGTGAGCGGGATTTCTTCGGGCTTGAGGCGGTCGTAGCGCCGGTCGCCGCGCTCGCTGCGCGGGTCCGTGGCCTCCAGGGCGGGCGGCGGCGTGTCGTAACTGCGCCGCCAGACCAGCACCTGCTCGTCGCCGTACTTTTTGGCCATGTCGGCCTTGTTCAGGCCCTGCAATGCACCATAGTGGCGCTCGTTGAGGCGCCAGCTGTGCACCACCGGCAACCAGGTGCGGTCCATCTCGTCCAGCGCGTGCCACAAGGTGCGCGTGGCGCGCTTGAGCACGCTGGTGTAGGCCAGGTCGAAGTCGTAACCCTCGGCCTTGAGCAGACGGCCGGCGTTCTTGGCCTGCTCCAGCCCGGTGGCGGTGAGGTCCACGTCGGTCCAGCCGGTGAAGCGGTTTTCCAGGTTCCAGGTGGATTCGCCATGGCGAATCAGGACGAGTTTGTACATGGGCAGGGCGTGCGTTGAAGAGCGGAAATGGGGACGGACGGGGAGATCACAAGCCGGGCCAACCGGCCTGTCGGGAGAGGTGCCACCGGGATGTGGCCGGCGCGGCACAGCCAAGCATTCTAAAATCCCGGGCTTACTCGAAAGGTGTATCTGTGAGTTTCTTCATCGAAAACTGGGTTCTGATTGCCGTGGCCATCACGTCGGGGGCCTTCCTGCTCTGGCCGCTGGCCTCTGCCGGCGGTCGCGCGGGGTCGCTCAACACGACCGAGGCCGTGCAGCTTATGAACCGCGACAAGGCGGTGGTGGTGGACGTGCGCGACGCCGAGGGTTTTGCGTCGGGTCACGTGATCGGCGCGAAAAACCTGCCTCTGGCCGACCTGGAGGCCAAGCTGCCCACCACGGTCAAGAACAAGGCGCTGCCGCTGATCTTCGTGTGCGCCAATGGCGCGAACGCGAACAAGGGCGTGGCCATCGCCAAGAAGCTGGGTTACGAGAACGCACATGCCCTGACCGGCGGCATGGGTGCCTGGCGCACCGCCAACCTGCCCGTGGAAAAAGCCTGATCATCGGGGCTTGTTCTTCATCGGGTTCGACAGGATTTCCGCATGGCCAAGGTCAAGATGTTCACCAGCGCGTACTGCCCCTACTGCAGCCGGGCCCGGGCCCTGCTCGACCGGCGGGGCGTGTCCGACCTGGAAGAGGTGTATGTGGACGGCAAGCCCGAACTGCGCGCCCAGATGACCCAGCTCACCGGGCGCACCAGCGTGCCGCAGATCTTCATCGGGGACACCCATGTGGGCGGCTGCGACGACCTGCACGCGCTCGACGGGCGCGGCGGCCTGGTGCCGATGCTGCAGGCCTGAGTCACGAAGCCGCCTTGCCGGGCTGACATAATCCCGGCAGTGCCCGCCGCAGGGACTTCGATCCCCGGCGGGTTTGTTTTTTCCTCCCCGAATCTTTCGAGACACCACCATGGCAGAAAACCAGGACCCCATCTTCCAGATCCAGCGCGTCTACCTCAAGGAAGCGTCCCTGGAACAACCCAATTCCCCGGCCATCCTGCTGGAGCAGGAGCAGCCCACGGTGGACATCCAGCTCGGCGTGGAAGCCAGCCCGGTGGCCGATGGCGTGTACGAGGTCTGCGTCACCGCCACGGTGACCACCAAGATCAAGGACAAGACGGTGTTCCTGGTCGAGGCCAAACAAGCCGGCATCTTCGAGATCCGCAACCTGCCGCAGGACCAGATGGGCCCGATCATGGGCATCGCCTGCCCGCAGATCGTCTACCCCTACCTGCGCAGCAACGTGGCCGACATCGTCCAGCGCGGCGGTTTCCCGCCGGTGCACCTGGCCGAGATCAACTTCCAGGCCATGTACGAGCAGCAGCAGGCGCAAGCCGCCGACGACGCACCGCGCATCGTCACGCAGTAAGTCCTCTCGCGGGGGACCCATGAACATCGTCGTGCTCGGAGCGGGTGCCTGGGGCACCGCCCTGGCCGTCGGCGCGACCGCCCAGGGCGGCGAGTTCCGCCAGGTGACGCTGTGGGCGCGCGATGCGCGGCAGGCCGATGACATGCGCGCGCAGCGCGAGAACCGGCGCTACCTGCCGGGCGTGGCCCTGCCGCCCTCGGTGGGCATCGATGCCGGTCCGCTGGATGCGTCCTCGAAGGTCTTGGCCGAGGCCGACCTGCTGATCATCGGCACGCCCATGTCGGGCCTGCGCGGCATGTTGCAGCTGCTGGCATCGCATCCCGCGCCCGTGGCCTGGTTATGCAAGGGTTTCGAGGCACCGCGCGAGGGCCACCATGGCCTGCTGGGCCATGAGGTGCGCGCCCAGGTGGCGCCACGGCTCAAGGCCGGTGTGCTCAGCGGCCCGAGCTTCGCGCAGGAAGTGGCGCGAGGCCAACCGACCGCCTTGGTGGCCGCGAGCGAACACGCCAGCGTGCGCGACATGCTGGTGGCCGCGTTCCACAGCCCCACGCTGCGCGTGTACGCCAACGAAGACATCGTGGGCGTGGAGGTGGGTGGCGCGGTGAAGAACCTGCTGGCCATCGCCACCGGCCTGTGCGATGGCCTGGACCTGGGCCTGAACGCGCGCGCCGCGCTGATCACGCGCGGCCTGGCCGAAATGACGCGCCTGGGGTTGGCCCTCGGCGCGCGCGCCGAGACCTTCATGGGCCTGTCGGGCCTGGGCGATCTGGTGCTCACCGCCACCGGCGATCTCTCGCGCAACCGCCGTGTCGGCCAGCTGCTGGCGCAGGGCATGAGCCTTCAGCAGGCGGTGGACTCGCTGGGCCACGTGGCCGAGGGGGTGTACAGCGCGCGCACCGCGGTGCAGCGCGCGCGCCTGCTGGGCGTGGACATGCCGATCAGCGAGGGCGTGGTCGCCTTGATCGAGGGCCGCCTGAAGCCAGCGCAGGCCGTGGCCGCGCTCATGGGGCGCGACCCGAAAGAAGAAGGCCTCTAGGCCGCCGCTGACGCGCAGCCTTCCGGCTTGAGCACGCGCTCGGTCGAGGCCGGATGCCGCGCCAGCGCCGCCGCCGGCCGGCGTGGGCGGCGCACCAGTTCACCGCCGCAATTGGGGCAGGTGTGGTTGAGCCGGGTGTCGGCGCAGTCGCTGCAGAACGTGCATTCGAAGGTGCAGATGCGCGCTTCGGTGCTTTCGTTGGGCAGGTCCCGGTTGCAGCATTCGCAATTGGGGCGCAGTTGCAGCATGGCAGACCTCCGGGAACTCAGATTTCGAAGTTGTCGATCAGGCGTGTCTTGCCCAGGCGCGCGGCGCCCAGCACCACCAGGGGGTCGCCGGCCTGCGGCGCCTGCAGGTCGGCGCGGCGGCGCACGGTGAGGTAGTCGGGCTGCCAGCCGCGCGCGGCCAGGGCCTTCATGGCGCGTTCTTCCAGCCCCGGCAGGTGCCGCGCCAGGCCATCGGCGGCGGCCAGGGCGTCGCGCCCCAGCGCCCGCAAGGCCAGCGAGAGCTGCACCGCCTCGGCGCGCTCGGCCTCGCTCAGGTAACCATTGCGCGAACTCAGCGCCAGGCCATCGGCCGCGCGCTGCGTGGGCACGCTCACGATGGTCACCGGCAGGGCGAACTGCTGCGCCATGCGGCGGATCACCATCTGCTGCTGGTAGTCCTTCTGGCCGAAGACCGCGTGGCGCGGGCCCTTGCCCTCGGTCAGCACGCACTGGAACAGCTTCATCACCACGGTGCAGACCCCGGTGAAGAAACCAGGCCGGAAATGGCCTTCGAGGATGTCGGCCAGCTCGGCAGGCGGCTGCACCTTGAAACCCTGGGGCTCGGGGTACAGCTCCTTTTCCGATGGGGCGAAGACCACGTCGCAGCCTTCCGCGGCGAGCTTGTCGCAATCGGCCTGCAGGGTACGGGGGTAGGTGTCGAAGTCCTCGTGCGGCGCGAACTGCAGGCGGTTGACGAAGATGCTGGCCACGGTCACGTCGCCCAGGGGTTTGGCGGCGCGCACCAGATCCAGGTGGCCGTCGTGCAGGTTGCCCATGGTGGGCACGAGGGCAGGCGCGTTGAAGGGCCGCAGCGTGGCGCGCAACTCTTCGATGGTGTGAACGAGTTTCATGGGTGGATCGTTGATTTACCAGGCGTGCAGGCTGTCGTCGGGGAAGCTGCCGTCCTTCACAGCGGTCACGTAGGCGGCCATGGCGTCGCGCACGCTGCTGGCGCCTTCCATGAAGTTGCGCACGAACTTCGGGTTCTTGCCCAGGTTGACGCCGAGCATGTCGTGCATCACCAGCACCTGACCGGCCGTGCCCTTGCCCGCGCCGATGCCGATGGTGTGGCAATGCGGCAACTGGCCGGTGATCTCGGCCGACAGCGCGGCGGGCACCATCTCGAGCACCAGCATGGTGGCGCCTGCGTCCTGCAGCTCCAGCGCGTGGCGTTTGAGCGTGAGCGCGGCCGCGTCGCCACGGCCCTGCACGCGGTAACCGCCCAGAGCGTGAACGGTCTGCGGGGTCAGGCCCAGGTGGGCGCACACGGGGATGCCGCGCTCCACCAGGAAACGCACGGTCTCGGCCGTCCAGCCACCGCCCTCGAGCTTGATCATGTGGGCGCCCGCGTGCACCAGCTGCGCCGCGCTTCGCATCGCCTGTTCCTTGGACTCGTGGTAGCTGCCGAACGGCAGATCGCCCAGCAGCCAGGCCGTGCCCTGCACGCGGCGCAGGCCGCGCGCCACGCTCTCCACGTGGTAGGCCATGGTCTCCAGCGTCACGCCGGCCGTGCTGGCCAGGCCCTGGCACACCATGCCCAGCGAATCACCGACCAGGATGCATTCCACGCCGGCGGCGTCGGCCACGGCGGCGAAGGTCGCGTCGTAGGCGGTCAGCATGGTGATCTTCTCGCCACGCTCGCGCAGCTCGTTCAGCCGGGGCAGGCTCACCGGCTTACGCTGGGGCAGGGGCGAGGCCGCGGGCAGTGTGCCATAGGGGGTGGCCATGGGCGTGGGGTTTGTGGGGGTGCTCATCTGGAAATCCCGCAGGGGTTGGGGGTGGGTGAGAATCGGGCACTATAGACCAAACCGCTATGCTTGCGCCCCATGAAACACCTCTCTGAATTCACCCAGGCCGACGTGCAGGAGCTGGCCCGGCGCGACGTGGCGCTGGCGCTGGCCGAAGACGTGGGCGCGGGTGACCTGACCGCCGCACTGGTGGACGCGCAGCGCCCCGCGCAGGCCCGCATTCTGGCGCGTGAAGCGGCCGTGATCTGCGGTACGCCCTGGGTGGAAGCCGCCGTGCGCGCGCTCGACCCGCAGGCCAGGCTGACCTGGCACGTGGGCGAAGGCCAGCGCTGCGCGGCCAACCAGACCGTGCTCGCCATCGAGGGCCGCGCGCAGGCGCTGCTAACGGCCGAGCGCACCGCGCTCAACTTCCTGCAGCTGCTCTCGGCCGTGGCCACCAAGACCGCCACCTTCGTCGACACCGTGGCCGGCACGCGCGCGCAGATCGTGGACACGCGCAAGACCCTGCCGGGCCTGCGCCTGGCCCAGAAGTACGCGGTGAAGACCGGCGGCGGCGTGAACCACCGCATCGGCCTGTACGACGCGGTGCTGATCAAGGAAAACCACATCGCCGCGGCCGGTGGCGTGGCCCATGTGCTGCAGCGAGTGCGCGAGACCGCGCCCCAGGCGCGTTTCGTCGAGATCGAGGTGGAGACCCTGGCCCAGCTTGAAGAAGCCCTGGCCTGCGGCGCCACCATGGTGCTGCTCGACAACATGGACATTCCCACGCTCCAGGCGGCGGTGCGGCTCAACGCCGGCCGCGCGATCCTCGAAATCTCCGGTGGCGTGAACCTGGACACCGTGCGGGCCCTTGCAGAAACCGGGGTCGACCGCATCTCTGTCGGCGCCCTCACCAAGGACGTCAAGGCCACCGACTTTTCCATGCGTTTCCAGACGCTCTGAGGCGTCGGAACTCCGAGACACAACGACCCCATGAACACCGCAGACCCTTCCGTCATCGACGTGGAATACGAACAGCCGGCCTGCCCCACGCAGCATGCCTGGGCGCGCGTGCCGGTCGAGCCCGGCCCGAAGCAGCGCGCCGCGCTCAAGGAGCGCATCCGCCAGCTGTTGAAGGAGCGCAACGCGGTGATGGTGTCGCACTACTACGTGCACCCCGACCTGCAGGACCTCGCCATCGAGACCGGTGGCATCGTGAGCGATTCGCTTGAAATGGCTCGTTTCGGCCGTGACCACGCGGCGACCACGCTGGTGGTCTCGGGCGTGCGCTTCATGGGCGAGACCGCCAAGATCCTGAGCCCGGAGAAAACCGTGCTCATGCCCGACCTCGATGCGAACTGCTCGCTCGACCTGGGTTGCCCGATCGACGAGTTCAATGCCTTCTGCGATGCCCACCCCGACCGCACCGTGGTGGTCTATGCCAACACCAGCGCGGCCGTGAAGGCGCGCTCGGATTGGCTGGTCACCTCCAGCTGCGCGCTCGACATCGTGCAGGCGCTCAAGGAGAAGGGCCACAAGATCCTGTGGGCGCCCGACAAGCACCTGGGTGCCTACATCCAGCGCGAGACCGGTGCCGACATGGTGATGTGGACCGGCTCGTGCATCGTGCACGACGAGTTCAAGGCTTTCGAACTCGAAGCGCTCAAGAAGGAGCACCCCAAGGCCAAGGTGCTGGTGCACCCGGAAAGCCCGGCCGACGTGATCGCGCTGGCCGATGCCGTGGGCTCGACCTCGGCCATCCTGAAGGCCGCGCGCACGCTGGACGCGCCCGAGTTCATCGTCGCCACCGACAACGGCATGATGCACATGCTGCGCCAGCAGAACCCGGGCAAGGTGTTCATCGAGGCGCCGACCGCCGGCAACAGCGCCACCTGCAAGAGTTGCGCGCACTGCCCCTGGATGGCGATGAATGGCCTGGCGGGCGTGGCGCAGATCCTCGAAAAAGGCCTCAACGAGATCCACGTCGACCCGGCGCTGATCCCGCTGGCGCGCCGGCCGATCGACCGCATGCTCGCCTTCACGGCCGCGCAGCGCAACGGTCAGAACCCGGGCGCTCTCGTCCCGAACATCGGCGCGGCGTAGGAGCGCTCCAACCAGGATGCCGCGGAACTGGCTCTGCCAGGCCGCAGGCATCGCCCCCTGGGGGGGTGCGCGTCAGCGCGCGGGGGGGACCAATATCGTCGGTTTCGCCTCGGGCAGCAGCCCGGGGTAGTCGCGGCTGAAATGCAGGCCACGGCTCTCGTGCCGCAGCAGGGCGGACTTCACGATCAGGTCGGCCACCTGCACCAGGTTGCGCAGCTCCAGCAGATCGCGCGTGACGTGGAACTGCGAGTAGAACTCCTGGATCTCGCGCTGCAGCAGCGCGATGCGGTGCGCCGCGCGCTCCAGCCGCTTGTTGGTGCGCACAATGCCCACGTAGTCCCACATGAAGCGGCGCAGCTCGTCCCAGTTGTGCGAGATCACGACCTGCTCGTCGGCGTCGGTCACGCGGCTGTCGTCCCACAGCGGCGCGGCCGGCGCGGCGGGTGCCGCCGGGGCGTTGCGGATCGCGTTGACCGCGCCTTGCGCGAACACCATGCATTCCACCAGCGAGTTGCTGGCCAGGCGGTTGGCGCCGTGCAGGCCGGTGCAGGTGGTCTCGCCCACCGCGTACAGGCCGGCGATGTCGGTGTGGCCGGCCAGGTCGGTCACCACGCCGCCGCAGGTGTAGTGCGCGGCCGGCACCACGGGAATCGGCTCGCGCGTGATGTCGATGCCCAGCTCGGCGCAGCGTGCGAGGATGTTGGGAAAGTGCTCGCGCAGGAACTCGGGCGGCTGGTGCGAGATGTCCAGGTGCACGCAGTCCAGCCCGTGCTTCTTCATCTCGAAGTCGATCGCGCGCGCCACCACGTCGCGCGGCGCGAGTTCGGCGCGCGGGTCGTGGTCGGGCATGAAGCGGCGGCTGCCCAGGTGGGGCGGCAGCTTGAGGTGGCCGCCTTCGCCGCGCACCGCCTCGGTGATGAGGAAGCTCTTGGCGTGCGGGTGGTACAGGCAGGTCGGGTGAAACTGGATGAACTCCATGTTGCCCACCTGGCAGCCGGCGCGCCAGGCCGCAGCGATGCCGTCGCCGGTCGCGGTGTCGGGGTTGGTGGTGTAGAGGTAGACCTTGCCCGCGCCGCCCGTGGCCAGCACGGTGTGGGTGGCGCTGAAGGTCAGGACCTCGTCGCGCTCGGTGTCCAGCACGTAGGCGCCGAAGCAGCGCGGCTGGCCATCGGTGCCCGGGTGTTTGCGGTCGGTGATGAGGTCGACCAGCATGTGGTGCTCAAACAGCTGGATCTCGGGCGTTGCGCGCACGCGCTCGATGAGCGTGGCCTGCACGGCCGCGCCGGTGGCGTCGGCCGCGTGCACGATGCGGCGGTGGCTGTGGCCGCCCTCGCGGGTCAGGTGCAGTTCACCGTCTTCCAGCGAGAACGGCACGCCGAGTTCCTGCAGCCAGGCGATGGCGGCCGGGGCGTTCTCCACCGTGAACTGCGTGGCTTCCAGGTCGCACAGGCCAGCGCCGGCCACCAGGGTGTCCTCCACGTGCGAGGCCACGCTGTCGCCCTCGGCCAGCACGGCGGCAATGCCGCCCTGCGCCCAGTTGCTCGAGCCGTCGCTGAGCGCGCGCTTGGTGATCACCGCCACGCGGTGGGTCTTGGCCAGGTGCAGCGCGGCGGTGAGACCGGCCAGGCCGCTGCCGATGATGAGGACGTCGAGGCGATGGGGGTCGGTCATGCGGGGGTGTAGGCGAGACGGACGTAGATGGGGGCGAAGGCCTCGGCCTGAGTCAGCTCGATCAGCGTTTCCTTGGCGAGTTCGAGCATGGCGATGAAGGTGACGACCAGCACTGGTGAGCCGAGCGAAGGGTCGAACAGCTCGCCGAATTCCACGAATTTTCGGCCCTGCAGATGGCGCAGCACGATGCTCATGTGCTCGCGCACCGAGAGCTCCTCGCGGCTGATCTTGTGGTGCTGCACCAGCTTGGCGCGTTTGAGGATGTCGCGCCAGGCGCTTTGCAGGTCGATCGCGTTCACGTCGGGGAAGCGCGGCACCAGGGCCTGTTCCACGTAGACCTGGGCGCGCAGGAAATCGCGACCGTACTGCGGGCTGTCGGCCAGGCGGTGCGCGGCCAGTTTCATCTGCTCGTACTCGAGCAGGCGGCGCACCAGTTCGGCTCGGGGGTCTTCCGGTTCCTCGCCCTCGGCCGTCTTCTTGGGCGGCAGCAGCATGCGCGACTTGATCTCGATCAGCATGGCCGCCATCAGCAGGTACTCGGCCGCCAGCTCCAGGTTGCTGGCGCGGATCTCATCGACGTAGGTGAGGTACTGGCGGGTCACCGCCGCCATTGGAATGTCGAGGATGTTGAAGTTCTGCTTGCGGATCAGGTAGAGCAGCAGGTCCAGCGGGCCTTCGAAGGCCTCCAGGAAGATCTGCAGCGCGTCCGGCGGGATGTACAGGTCGCGCGGCATGGCGAACAGCGGTTCGCCGTAGAGCCGCGCCAGCGCCACGTGGTCCACCACCGATGGCAGGACATCGTCCAGCCCCTGCGGGGCCTCGTTGAGCGTGTGCGGATCGCTCATGGAAACGAACGATCAGGCGAGGTCGGAACCGGTCTGGTAGACGTAGGGCTGCTGGGGCACGCGGGCGGCCTCGGCCTTGGCCTGGAATTCACGGTCGATCTGCTTGTCCCACAACAGGGCGCGCCCCTGGCGCTGCGACTGCTCCAGCCCCGGCTTGCCGGCCTTGAGCTGTTCGATGAACTGCGTCGTGTCGGATTGGTAATCGGGGCGGCGGAAGAAGGACATGGTGGCCTCGGTGGTGCGCGGAGTGAAAGAGGCCGATTTTACCGGGCCGCCCTGGGGCCTCACTGGAAGGTGTTCAGCCGCCCCGCGAAGCCGGAGCGTTCGATCAGCGAACGCGGTTGGGCGTGCAGGCCCACCATGCCCAGGTGGCCGCCGCGCTTGTGCACCGCCTTGTGCAGCTGTTCCAGCGCGTCCAGCCCGGTGGTGTCGAGCGAGATCATGTGGCTGGCATCCAGCATCACATTGATCGGCGTGGGGGAACGCTCCACGTCGGCGACGATGGGATCGATCTTGGCCACGGCGCCGAAGAACAGCGAGCCGTAGAGCTTGTAGGTGGCCTGCTGCTCGGTGCGCGCCACCGGCTCGGCGCGGAAGATCTCGCTCTGGCGGCGCACGAACAGCACCACCGCCAGCACCAGGCCGAGCTCGACCGCCACCGTGAGGTCGAAGACGATGGTGACGAAGAAGGTGGACAGCAGCATCAACCGGTAGTGGTTGCTGAACTGCCTCAGGCGCCCGAATTCGCGCCATTCGCCCATGTTCCAGGCCACGAACAGCAGCACGCCGGCCAGCACCGCCAGCGGGATGTGGTAGGCCAGCGGCGCGGCCACCAGAACCACGGCGGCCAGCGTGAGCGCATGCACCATGCCGGCCACCGGCGAGGCGGCGCCCGAGCGGATGTTGGTCACGGTGCGCGCGATGGTGCCGGTGGCGGGCATGCCACCGAAGAAGGGCACCACGGCGTTGGCGACGCCTTGCGCCATCAGCTCCTGGTTGGGGTCGTGCTTGGGCGCGTCGCTCAGCTGGTCGGCGACGCGCGCGCACAGCAGCGATTCGATGGCGCCCAGCAGCGCGATGGTGAGCGTGGGCGTCACCAGCAGGCGCACGGTCTCCCACGAGAAGTCGGGCAGCTCGAAGGCCGGCGTGCCGCGCGGGATGCCGCCAAAGCGCGTGCCGATGGTCTCCACCGGCAAGCTCAGGGCCCAGGCCAGCAGCGTGAGCGTGACCAGGGCCACCACCGGGCCGGGCAGGCGCGAGGTGGCCTTGAGCGCGCTCACCCGGTCCAGCTTCTCGATCTGGCGGCGGAACTGGAAATCCACCGCCCACAGGCGCGGCCAGACGAACAGGCCCAGCACGCACAGGCCGCCGAGCGCGAAGGCAAAGGGGTTGAAGCTGTCGAGGTGCTGCGCCAGGGCCTTCATCTGGCCGAAAAAGCTGCCCGGCATCTTCGCGATCTCCAACCCGAGCAGGTCGCGCACCTGCGACAGCGCGATCAGCACCGCGATGCCGTTGGTGAAGCCGATCACGACACTCACCGGCACGTAGCGCACCAGCGTGCCCAGGCGGAACAGGCCCAGCAGGAACAGCAGCACGCCCGCGCTGGCGGTGGCGATCAGCAGGTTGGCCACGCCGTAGCGCTCGACGATACCGTAGACGATGACGATGAAGGCGCCGGCCGGGCCGCCGATCTGCATCGAGGTGCCGCCCAGGGCGGAGATCAGGAAGCCCGCGATGATCGCGGTCCACAGGCCGGCCTCGGGCTTGAGGCCGCTGGCGATCGCGAAGGCCATGGCCAGGGGCAGCGCCACGATGCCCACTGTGGCACCCGCACCCACATCGCGCGCGAGCTTGTCGCGGTTGTAGCCTCGCAGGTCTTTCAGCAGGCGAGGGCGGAACGGCGCCAGGGGCGGCAGGCCTTGGAACATGGGCCGATGTTACCTTTGGCTACGGTTCACGCCGCCCGCCAAGCTTGAGCCGTGGGGTCGGGCATTAGACTGGCCTTTTGATCTGGACAAGGACCGACATGCGAACAGCGGCGATGGGCAGGACGTGGCGTGGCGCGCTGGGGCTGCTGGGCGGGCTCGGCCTGGCGGGCCTGCTGGCGGCCTGCGACCCGCAGAACATCAGCGAGCTGGAAGAGGGCGTGTCCACCGAGGCCGACGTGCGCGAACGCTTCGGCGCGCCCGAGGCGGTGTGGGAAGGCGAAGACGGCGCGCAGATCTACGAGTACAACCGCCAGCCCGCGGGCCACACCAACTACATGATCACCATCGGCCCGGACGGCAAGATGGCCTCGCTGCGCCAGGTGCTCAACCCGCGCACCTTTGCCCAGGTGCAGCCCGGCATGCCGATGGAGGCGGTGCGCCGCATGCTGGGCAAGCCCATGAAGATCACCACCTACGCGCTCAAGCGCGAGACGCACTACGACTGGCGCTACCTCGAAAGCCCGAACGTGGGCGAGTCCCAGGTGTTCACGGTGGTGTTCGACGCCGACCTCAAGGTGGTGCGCACGATGTCGGTGCGCGACCCGGATCTGGACAAGAACCGCTGAACGGCGGCGTCAGGCGGCTGCCCGCAGCCGCTGCCAGTCGTCCAGTGCCGGGCGCATCACCAGCAGCAGAAGCATCAGCGCCAGCGGCAGGGTGCTGATGAAACCAAGGTGCTTGAAGCCCAGCGCGCCCGCCAGCCCGCCGAAGAAGAAGCAGGCGATCAGCTGGCCGTGCACGCGCAGCCTGCCGCGGTGGGCCCGCACCGGCGCCGCACCCGGCTGCCGGTTCACGTAGAGCAGCTTGCCCAGCTCGATGCCCAGGTCCGTCACCAGGCCGGTGACGTGGGTGGTGCGGATGGTCGCGCGCGAGATCTTGGTGATCACCGCGTTCTGCAGGCCCATGATGAAACACAGCAGCACCACGGTGAGCGGCAGGAAGACCGGCGTCATGAAACCCATGGCGGCACCGAACAGGCCGAACACCAGCAGCGCGGCGGCCTCCAGCACCAGGGGCAGGCCGTAGGCGCTGCGCAGTTCGCGGCGCAGGCCCCAGTTCACCAGCCAGGCCGTGGTCATGGCCCCGAGCAGGAAGGCCAGCACCGAGCCCAGGCCGGCCAGGGCCAGCGTGAGTTCGCCCAGCACCAGGTGGTCGGCCACCGACGACACGATGCCCGTCATGTGCGAGGTGTACTGGCCCACGGCCAGCAAGCCGCCCGCGTTGGCCGCCCCGGCCACGAAGGCCAGCACCGAGCCGAGCTTCAGATCGGTCTGCGGCGTGCGCTGCAGACTGGTGAAGCCCCGGATCGGTTTGAACACGGGCGAGCCGCCGTTCAGCGCACCCGCATGCCCGGCGTGGCGCCGGGCCAGGGGTTGAGCACGTGGATGCCGGGCTCGGCGTTCTCGTCGGCGTGGCTGGCGGCCAGCACCATGCCTTCGCTGACGCCGAACTTCATCTTGCGCGGCGCGAGGTTGGCCACCACCACGGTGAGCTTGCCCACCAGGTCTTCGGGCGCGTAGGCGCTGGCGATGCCGCTGAACACGTTGCGCGTGCGGCCCTCGCCCACGTCGAGCGTGAGGCGCAGCAGCTTGCTCGAGCCTTCCACGGCCTCGCAGTTCACGATCTGCGCGATGCGCAGGTCGATCTTGGCGAAGTCGTCGATGGTGATCGTGTCGGCGATCGGTTCGCCCCCCGGCACCGTGGCGGCCTGCGCGGGCGCCGGTGGCGGCTCGAACAGGGCGTCGAGCTGCTTCACGTCCACGCGCTGCATCAGGTGCTGGTAGGCCTTGATCGCGTGCCCCTTGCCGAGCAGGCGCGTGGTGTGGGCGAACTGCAGCGGCGCGGCTTGCAGGAAGTCCTCCACCTGCGCGGCGAGCGCGGGCAGCACCGGCTTGAGGTAGAGCGTGAGCAGGCGGAAGGCCTCGATGCAGGTGGTGCACACGTCGTGCAGGCGCCCGTCCATGCCGTCCTGCTTGGCGAGTTCCCAGGGCTTGTTCTGGTCCACGTAGGCGTTCACGCGGTCGGCCAGCTGCATGATCTCGCGCAGCGCCTTGCCGTACTCGCGCTCGGCGTAGAGCTCGGCGACGCCGGGCGCGGCGCTCTGGAGGTGGTCGAGCAGCGCGTCGCCGTCGGCCGAGACCTCGCCCAGGCGGCCCTCGAAGCGCTTGGCGATGAAGCCGGCCGCGCGCGAAGCGATGTTGATGTACTTGCCCACCAGGTCGCTGTTGACGCGCAGCATGAAGTCCTCGGGGTTGAAATCCAGGTCTTCGTTGCGGCTGCTCAGTTTGGCGGCCAGGTAGTAGCGCAGCCACTCGGGGTTCATGCCCAGCTGCAGGTACTTCAGCGGGTCCAGGCCGGTGCCCCGGCTCTTGCTCATCTTCTCGCCGTTGTTGATGGTGAGGAAACCGTGCACGAACACCGCGTTGGGCACCTTGCGGCCGCTGAACTTCAGCATCGCGGGCCAGAACAGGGTGTGGAAGGTGATGATGTCCTTGCCGATGAAGTGGTACTGCTCGGTGCTCGGGTCGGCCATGAAGGCGTCGAAGTCGCGGCCGGTCTTGTCGAACAGGTTCTTCAGGGAGGCCAGGTAGCCCACCGGCGCGTCCAGCCACACGTAGAAGTACTTGCCCGGGGCGTCCGGGATCTCGATGCCGAAGTAGGGCGCGTCGCGGCTGATGTCCCAGTCGCCCATCTTGGGCTTGCCGTCCTCGCCGGGTTCGATCCACTCGCTGATCTTGTTGAGCACCTCGGGCTGCACCGCACCGCTCTGGGTCCACTGGTCAAGAAAGGCCAGGCAGCGCGGGTCGGAGAGCTTGAAGAAGAAGTGCTCCGATTGCTTGAGCACCGGCTTGGCGCCCGACAGGGCCGAGTAGGGGTTGATCAGGTCGGTCGGGCTGTAGACCTTGCTGCAGACCTCGCAGTTGTCGCCGTACTGGTCCTTGGCGTGGCAGTTCGGGCACTCGCCCTTGATGAAGCGGTCGGGCAGGAACATGTTCTTCTCGGGGTCGAAGAACTGCTCGATGGTGCGCGTCTCGATCAGGCCGTTGGCCTTGAGCGCGCGGTACACGTCCTGGGCCAGCGCGTGGTTTTCCGGGCCGTCGGTGCTGTGCCAGTTGTCGAAGCCGATGTGGAACCCGTCCAGGTAGGGCTTGCGACCGGCGGCGATGTCGGCCACGAACTGCTGCGGGGTTTTGCCGGCCTTGTCGGCGGCGATCATGATGGGGGCACCGTGCGCGTCGTCGGCGCACACGAAGTTCACCTCGTGGCCCTGCATGCGCTGGAAACGCACCCAGATGTCGGCCTGGATGTACTCCATGATGTGGCCGATGTGGAAATGGCCGTTGGCGTAGGGCAGGGCGGTGGTGACGAACAGGCGTCGCTGGCTCATGGGAAGGGCTTTCTGTCGGGGAACCGGCCATTTTACGGGCCGATGCCCTCATGGCGCCTGTGTGTATGCCCTTGACCCGGGGGTGACGTTAGACTTCCCCACGCTCCCGCACCCCTCACAACACCGATACCCCACACCCCCTCTCAGGAGACCGTTTCCCATGGCCGTTGATTCCCAGGCACTGCTGACCGCGCTGCAAGCCGTTGTCGATCCCAACACCGGCAAGGATTTTGTCTCCACCAAGGCGGTGAAGAACCTGCAGGTGGCCGAGGGCGATGTCTCGTTCGAGGTGGAGATGGGCTACCCCGCCAAAAGCCAGCTGCCGTCGCTGCGCCGCGCGCTGATCGCCGCGGCCAGGTCGGTGCCCGGCGTGGACAACGTGTCGGTCAACATGGGCACGAAGATCACCGCGCACGCTGTGCAGCGCGGTGTGCAGCTCATGCCCAACGTGAAGAACATCATCGCCGTGGCCTCGGGCAAGGGTGGCGTGGGCAAGAGCACCACCGCCGTCAACCTGGCGCTGGCGCTGGCCGCCGAAGGCGCGAAGGTCGGCATCCTGGACGCCGACATCTACGGCCCCAGCCAGCCCATGATGATGGGCGTGGAAGGCCGGCCCGAAAGCTCGGACGGCAAGACCATGGACCCGCTGGAAAACTACGGCGTGCAGGTGATCTCCATCGGCTTCCTGATCGACCGCGACGAGGCCATGATCTGGCGCGGCCCCATGGCCACCCAGGCGCTGGAGCAGCTGCTGCGCCAGACCAACTGGACCGACCTGGACTACCTCATCGTCGACATGCCGCCGGGCACCGGCGACATCCAGCTCACGCTGAGCCAGCGCGTGCCGCTCACCGGCGCCGTGATCGTGACCACGCCGCAGGACATTGCGCTGCTCGACGCGCGCAAGGGCATCAAGATGTTCGAGAAGGTGGGCGTGCCCATCCTGGGCATCGTGGAGAACATGGCGGTGCACGTGTGCGAGAAGTGCGGCCACGTGGAGCACATCTTCGGCGCCGACGGCGGCAAGAAGATGGCGGCCGAATACGGCATGGACTACCTGGGCGCGCTGCCGCTGAACATGAGCATCCGTGTGCAGGCCGACAGCGGCATGCCCACCGTGGTGGCCGACCCCGAGGGCGAGATCGCCAACCTCTACAAGGGCGTGGCGCGGCAGGTGGCGATCAAGATCGCGGCCAAGTCCAAGGACTTTTCCAGCAAGTTCCCATCGATCAAGATTTCGAAGGACACCTGAAGCCTTCTCGCCCAAACAAAAGCCGGCGTCAGCCGGCTTTTTTCATGGGGCCAGGGAGGCTTAACCGGCCTCCCGCTCCCGCAGCCGGAAGCGCTGGATCTTGCCCGTGGCCGTCTTCGGCAGTTCCGGCAGGAACTCGATGAAGCGCGGGTACTTGTAGGGCGCGAGCTTTTCCTTCACGAATGCCTGCAGCTCGGCTTCGGTGGCCTGAGCGCCGGCCTTGAGCACCACGAAGGCCTTGGTCTTGGTCAGGCCGTCGGCGTCGGTCTTGCCGATCACGGCGGCTTCCAGCACGGCGGGGTGCTGCACCAGCGTGGCCTCCACCTCGAACGGGCTCACATAGATGCCGCTGACCTTGAGCATGTCGTCGTTGCGGCCCGCGTAGGTGCAGTAGCCGTCCGCGTCGCGGGAATACTTGTCGCCGGCCTTGGTCCAGCCGCCCTGGAAGGTGTCGCGGCTCTTGCCGCGGTTGTTCCAGTACATCAGCGCGGCGCTCGGGCCCTTGATGTAGAGGTCGCCGATCTCGCCATCGGCCACGGGCTGGCCGTCCTCGCCACGCAGTTCGATCTGGTAGCCCGGCACGGGCTTGCCGGTGGTGCCATAGCGCACGTCGCCGGGGCGGTTGGAGAGGAACACGTGCAGCATTTCGGTGGAGCCGATGCCGTCGATGATCTCGACGCCGAAGTGGTTCGTCCAGCGTTGACCGATGTCCTGCGGCAGGGCCTCACCGGCCGAGGAGCACAGGCGCAGCGCCACCTCGCTCTTCCTGGGCAGGTCGGCGGCGGCGAGCATGCCGCCGTAACCGGTGGGCGCGCCGTAGAACACCGTGGGTTGATGGTCCTTGAAGCGCTTGAAGCAGGCCTGCGGCGTCGGGCGCTCGGCCATCAGCACCACGCTGGCGCCGACGCTGAGCGGGAAGCTCAGCGCGTTGCCCAGGCCGTAGGCGAAGAACAGCTTGGCGGCGGAGAACACCACGTCGTTCTCGCGCAGCGCCAGCACGCCCTTGCCATACAGCTCGGCGGTCCAGTACAGGTTGGCCTGGGTGTGCACCGTGCCCTTGGGCGCGCCGGTGGAGCCCGAGGAATACAGCCAGAACGCTGGTTCGTCGCCGTGCGTGTCGGCGGCCTGTGCCGCCGGGGCATGACTGCCCACCAGGGTGCTGAAATGGTGCACGCCATCGGGCAGGGCACCCGTCGCGCGCGAGGCGATGAGGTGCTTCACCTCGTGGCCGCCCTGGGCCGTCAGGTTGTCCAGCGCGGTCTGCAGCGTGGGCAGCAGCGCGGCCGACACCAGCGCGGCCTGGGCGCGGCTGTTGGCCATCATGTATGCATAGTCCTGCGCGGTCAGCAAGGTGTTCACCGCCACCGGCACCACGCCCGCGTGCAGCGCGCCGAGGAAGGCCACCACCCAGTCGCTGCTGTCGTGCATGAGCAGCAGCACGCGCTCTTCACGGCGCAGGCCCAAGGCGCTGAGCGCGGCGGAGAACCGCCGCACCTGATCGCTGAGTTCGCCGTAGCTCAGCTGGCCCTGGTCGTCGATCAGGGCGGTCTTGGCCGCGCGGCCGCTGTTGAATTCCAGCAGGTGGCGCGCGAAGTTGAAGCGCTCGGGGGGCGGTGCGACGGTGGTGTCCATGGGGTTGTCTCCTCTGCGGTTCTCGGGGTTCGGGCTCAATACTTCAAGGCTACCGCCGAGGCGGCCAGGGCGTCCAGCGCGGCGCTGCTGGCCTGCACCGCGCTGCGGCGGTGGTAGAAGCCGAGCGCGCGCAGGCCGCCGAGTTCTTCACCGCCACCGGCGCGGCCGGGGCCGCCGTGCAGCGACATGGGCATCACGTTGCCGTGGCCGGTCTGGCTGGCCGCCACGTCGGGCGAGATGGCGTGCACGCGGCCGTGGGCCGAGCCCAGCTCCAGCGCGGCGCTGGCGGTGAAGGCCGGGTCGGCGCTGTAGACCGAACACACCAGCGAGCCTTCGCCGCGGCGGATGAGTTCGTAGGCCTGTTCGATGCCGTCGTAGGCCATCAGCGTGGCCACCGGGCCGAACACCTCGACCTCGTGCAGCACCTTCGCCTTCGCGGGTTCGCGCGAGCCCAGCAGCGTGGGCGCCACGCAGGCCGCCACCGCGGCGTCGGCGTCCACCAGCGCGGCGCCGCTGCCGTCGAACAGCACCTCGGCTTCGGTGCGCAGCCTGGCGATGCCTTCGAGCACGCTGGCCTTCTGCTCCTGGCTCACCAGCGAACCCATGCGCACGCTCTCGTTGCGCGGGTTGCCCACGCTGGTCTTGGTGAGCTTGGCGCCGATGGCCTGGGCGGCCGCGTCGTACAGCGCGCGCGGCACGAACACGCGGCGGATCGCGGTGCACTTCTGGCCGGCCTTCACCGTCATCTCGCGCACCACCTCGCTCACCAGCAGGTTGAAGGCTTCGCTGTCGGCCGTGGCGGCCGGGTCGAGCAGGGCACTGTTGAGGCTGTCGGCCTCGATGTTGCAACGCACTGAAGCGGAGGCTACCGCCGGGTGGCTGCGGATGATGCGCGCCGTGTCAGCCGAACCGGTGAACGACACCACATCGAAGGGCCGCAGCTGGTCCATGAGGCCGGCGGAGGAGCCGCAGACCACCGAGAGCGCGCCCACCGGCAGGATGTTCGCGTCGATCACGTCCTTGACCATGCGCTGCGTGAGCCACGCGGTGGCCGTGGCCGGTTTGATGATCACTGGCACGCCCGAGAGCAGGGCGGGCGCGGCCTTCTCCCACAGGCCCCAGCTCGGGAAGTTGAAGGCGTTGATGAAGAGCGCCACGCCGTGCGTGGGCTGCAGCACGTGCTGGGTCTGGAACACCGGGTCCTTGCCCATGCGGATGCGTTCGCCGTCGAGCAGCGCGCGCGCGCCGCCCAGGGCCTCGCCCTGCTTGGCGTAATAGCCCAGCGTGAAGATGCCGCCGTCGATGTCGACCGCCGAGTCCTTGGTGGTGGTGCCCGAGTTGGCGGTGGCGATCTCGTAGTAGGCATCGCGGTTGGCCTGAAGCACCTTGACGATGGCCGCCAGCAGGCCAGCGCGTTCGCCATAGCTCAGGGCGCGCAGGGCCCGGCCGCCCTGTTCGCGGGCGAAGTGGAAACCGGCGGCCAGGTCCAGCCCGGCGCTGCTGACGCGCGCGAGTTCGGTGCCGAGCACCGGGTCGAACAAGGGCGTGCCCGCCCCGGTGCCGGTCTGCCATTGGCCGCCGAGGAAGTTGGGAAGCAGGGAAGAGGGGGTCATGGTGGTTGTCTCGGTGGGTGGTGGCGGACCCCGGGCACTGGCCGCAGGGAGAGAATGGCGCTATAAATGCACTATCTTGCGTTTTGCGAATTGTGCATTAAAGTGCATGTTTTGCCGAATGGCAAGCCCTCAAAGGGTTTTTCCCGCCCAACCGATCCACAGAAAGGTCAGCCCACCATGGACATCGACGCGACCGGCGTGATGGCCGCCAGCGAGGCCAAGCAGCCCGGCGCCGAAGAGGAGCGCCACCCCTTTCTGGTGGCGCTGGGCGAGCGCGTGCGCACCCTGCGCTCGCGCCGGGGCATGACGCGCAAGGCGGTGGCGATCGCGGCCGATGTGTCGGAGCGGCACTTGGCCAACCTCGAGTACGGCACCGGCAACGCGTCCATCCTGGTGCTGCTGCAGGTGGCGCAGGCGCTGCAGTGTTCACTGGCTGAGCTGCTGGGAGATGTGAGTACAAGCTCACCAGAGTGGTTGCTGATCCGTGAGTTGCTGGAAAAGCGCAACGAAGCCGACCTGCGGCGTGCCCGCATCGCCATCGGCAGCCTGCTCGGTGGCGGCGCGGCCAGTGGCGGTGACCCTGGGCGCAAGGCGCGCATCGCCCTCATCGGCCTGCGCGGCGCGGGCAAGTCCACCCTGGGCCAGCGCCTGGCCGACGACCTGGGTTTTGCCTTCATCGAATTGAGCCGAGAAATCGAGAAATTCGCCGGCTGCAGCATCAACGAGATCCACTCCCTCTACGGCACGCCGGCCTACCGCCGCTACGAGCGCCGCGCCCTGGAAGAGGCGATCCAGATCTACCCCGAGGTGGTGATCGCCACCCCCGGTGGCCTGGTGTCCGACGCAGCCAACTTCAACCTGCTGCTGTCCCACTGCACCACGGTGTGGCTGCAGGCCGACCCGGCCGACCACATGGGGCGCGTGGCGGCCCAGGGCGACCTGCGGCCCATGGCCGCAAGTCGCGAGGCCATGGAAGATCTCAAGCGCATCCTGGCCGGGCGTTCGGCCTTCTATTCCAAGGCCGACATGGCGTTTGACACCAGCGCCTACAACCTGGAAGACGCTTTCCACGCGCTGCGGGCCCAAGTGCGTGAGGCAATCGGGTTCGAAGAAAAACATGCATGAAAGTGCATTGACGTTTCTGACTTTGTGAATTATTATTCACATCACCAGGTTCGGACCGGCGTTTGAGTGCAGGTCACCGGGCCTGATCCCGCCGCAGTCCCCTGCGGACCGCCATCGACCTCAGACACCTGCCCGGAGACACCCCATGAGCGCCACCGCCACGCCCCCCGCCGTCGACTACCGCACCGATCCCAGCCAGTACCGCCACTGGAAGCTGTCGTTCGAAGGCGATGTCGCCACCCTGGCCGTCGACATCAACGAAGACGCCGGCATCCGCCCCGGCTACAAGCTCAAGCTCAACAGCTACGACCTGGGCGTGGACATCGAGCTGCACGACGCGCTCAACCGCGTGCGCTTCGAACACCCCGAAGTGCGCACGGTGGTCGTCACCAGCGGCAAGGACCGCGTGTTCTGCTCCGGCGCCAACATCTTCATGCTCGGCCTCTCCAGCCACGCCTGGAAGGTGAACTTCTGCAAGTTCACCAACGAGACCCGCAATGGCATTGAAGACTCTTCCAAATACAGTGGCCTGAAGTTTGTCGCCGCGCTCAACGGTGCCTGCGCCGGCGGCGGCTACGAGCTGGCCCTGGCCTGCGACGAGATCGTGCTGGTGGACGACCGTTCCTCTGCCGTGTCCCTGCCCGAAGTGCCGCTGCTCGGCGTGCTGCCCGGCACCGGCGGCCTGACCCGCGTGACCGACAAGCGCCATGTGCGCCACGACCTGGCCGACATCTTCTGCACCACCAGCGAAGGCGTGCGGGGCCAGAAGGCCGTGGACTGGCGCCTGGTGGACTCGATTGCCAAGCCGCAGCAGTTCGCCGCCCATGTGAAAGAGCGCGCCGCCGCGCTGGCCGCGAAGAGCGACCGCCCCGCCGCCGGCAAGGGCGTGGCCCTGACCCGCGTCGAGCGCACCGACAGCGCCGACGGCATCAGCTACCGCTACGTGAACGTGTCGATCGACCGCGCCAAGCGCAACGTCACCCTCACGGTCAAGGCCCCTACCGGCGCACAGCCGATCGACATCGCCGGCATCGAAGCCGCCGGTGCGGCCTGGTGGCCGCTGCAGATGGCGCGCGAACTCGACGACGCCATCCTCTGCCTGCGCACCAACGAACTCGACATCGGCACCTGGCTGCTCAAAACCGAAGGTGATGCCGCCGCCGTGCTCGCCAGCGACACGCTGATGCTCGCGAACAAGGACCACTGGCTGGTGCGCGAGACCCTGGGCCTGATGCGCCGCACCTTCGCCCGCCTGGACGTGTCCTCGCGCAGCCTGTTCGCGCTGATCGAGTCCGGCTCCTGCTTCGCCGGCTCGCTGGCCGAGCTGGCCTTCTGCGCCGACCGCGCCTACATGCTGGCCCTGCCCGACGACGCCGATGCCGCGCCCAAGCTGCAGCTGGGCGAGTTCAACTTCGGCTTCCTGCCGATGGTCAACGAACAATCGCGCCTGCAGCGCCGCTTCTACGAAGAGACGGCCCCGATGGAAGCCGCGCGCGGTGCCATCGGCCAGGCGCTGGACGCCGACGCCGCGCTGGCCCTGGGCCTGGTGACGGCCGCGCCTGACGACATCGACTGGGCCGACGAAGTGCGCATGGCGCTCGAAGAGCGCGCGGCCATGTCGCCCGACGCGCTGACCGGCCTGGAAGCCAACCTGCGTTTCGCGCAGAAGGAAAACATGGCCACCCGCATCTTCGGCCGCCTCACCGCCTGGCAGAACTGGATCTTCATCCGCCCCAACGCCGTCGGCGAAAAGGGTGCGCTGAAGGTCTACGGCAAAGGCGACAAGGCCGCCTTCGATTTCAACCGCGTCTGATTTCATTCCAGCCACCGAACCCGAGGAAGCACGACATGAGCACGATCAACTACAGCGAGAAGATCCCCAACAACGTCAACCTCAGCGAAGACCGCACGCTGCAGCGCGCGCTCGAAGGCTGGCAGCCCAACTTCATCAACTGGTGGGACGACGTGGGCCCCGAGGGGTCGACCAACCACGAGGTCTACTTGCGCACCGCGGTCAGCGTGGACCCGCAGGGCTGGGCCCAGTTCGGCCACGTGAAGATGCGCGACTACCGCTGGGGCATCTTCCTGAACCCGGGCGACGCCGAGCGCAAGGTGCATTTCGGCGACCACCTGGGTGAAAAAGCCTGGCAGGACGTGCCTGGTGAACACCGCGCCAACCTGCGCCGCATCATCGTCACGCAGGGCGACACCGAGCCCGCCTCGGTCGAGCAGCAGCGCCACCTGGGCCTGACCGCGCCCAGCATGTACGACCTGCGCAACCTGTTCCAGATCAACGTGGAAGAAGGCCGCCACCTGTGGGCCATGGTCTACCTGCTGCACAAGCACTTCGGCCGCGACGGCCGCGAAGAGGCCGAGGCGCTGTTGCAGCGCACCTCGGGCAGCCAGGACAACCCGCGCATCCTGGGCGCGTTCAACGAGAAGACGCCCGACTGGCTGGCCTTCTTCATGTTCACCTACTTCACCGACCGCGACGGCAAGTTCCAGCTCTCGGCCCTGGCCGAGTCCGCGTTCGACCCGCTGGCCCGCACGACCAAATTCATGCTGACCGAAGAAGCGCACCACATGTTCGTGGGTGAAAGCGGCGTCTCGCGCGTGCTCACGCGCACCGCGCAGGTGATGAACGAGCTCAAGACCGACGACGCGCAGAAGGTGCGCGCCGCTGGCGCCATCGACCTGGGCACCATCCAGCGTTACCTGAACTTCCACTACTCGGTGACCATCGACCTGTTCGGCGCCGACCAGTCGAGCAACGCCGCGATCTTCTACAGCTCGGGCCTCAAGGGCCGCTACGAAGAAGGCAAGCGCACCGACGACCACGTGCTCAAGGGCCAGACCTACAAGGTGCTCGAGGTGAAGGACGGCCAGCTTGTCGAGAAGGACGTGCCGATGCTCAACGCGCTCAACGAGGTGCTGCGCGACGACTTCATCGCCGACTCCGTGGCTGGCGTGAACCGCTGGAACAAGGTGCTGGAAAAGGCCGGCATCCCCACGCGCCTGACCGTGCCGCACAAGGCCTTCAACCGCCAGATCGGCGCGCTCGCCGGCATCAAGATGTCGCCCGACGGCCGCGTGGTGAGCGAGGCCGAGTGGGCCGCGAAGAAGAGCGAATGGCTGCCGACGCCGGAAGACTTCGCTTTTGTCGCGTCGCTGATGGGCCGCGTGGTCGATCCCGGCAAGTTCGCCGGCTGGATCGCACCGCCGGTCATGGGCATCAACCGTCAGCCGGTCGATTTCGAGTACGTCAGGTTTGGGTGATCCCCCCCGCGCCGCGCCTGCGGCGCGTCACCCCCCAGGGGGCGTCGCTGGCGGCCTGGCAAAGCCAGTTCCGCGGCGACCTTGGTTGAACATCTTCTCGCTCCTACACTGTCTCGATTCCTGGAGACACCATCATGAACGCTGTTGCCGAAGCCGCTGTCATCAAGCAGCACCTGATCGACCCCGAGATCTGCATCCGCTGCAACACCTGCGAAGCGATCTGCCCGGTGCAGGCGATCACGCACGACAACCTCAACTACGTGGTCGACGCGTCCAAGTGCAACCTGTGCATGGACTGCATCTCGCCGTGCCCCACGGGCTCGATCGACAACTGGCGCATGATGCCGCGCGTGCGGGCCTACACGACCGCCGAGCAGCTCACCTGGGAATCGCTGCCGGCCGAGCTGCCGCCCGAAGAGCTCGAAGGCCTGGCCGATGCCGATGCCGACGTGTCCGTGGCCGCGCCGCCCGCCGCCGCGCCCGCGGTGGCGAAAGACCCCAGCGGTGAGGAGGCCTTCAACTCGTCGGCCTTCGGCGCGACGCTGCCGCCCTGGTCGGCCGCGCACGCCTACAGCAACCTCTACGGTCCCAAGGCCACGCAGAAGACCGTGACCGCCACCGTGGTGGGCAATGTGCGCGTGACCGAAGTCGGCAAGACCGCCGGCAGCGACTACGACACCCACCACATCGTGCTCGATTTCGGCGCCATGCCCTTCCCGGTGCTGGAAGGCCAGAGCATCGGCGTCGTGCCGCCGGGCGTGGACGACATCGGCCGCCGTCACCACGCGCGCCAGTACTCCATCGCCAGCCCGCGCAACGGCGAGCGCCCGGGTTACAACAACCTGTCGCTGACCATCAAGCGCGTGCTCGAAGACCACGACGGCGAACCGGTGCGTGGCGTGGCGAGCAATTACATGTGCGACCTCAAGGTGGGCGACAAGGTGGAGGTGATCGGGCCGTTCGGCACCAGCTTCCTCATGCCCAACCACCCGCGCTCGAACATCGTGATGATCTGCACCGGCACCGGCAGCGCGCCCATGCGCGCCATGACCGAATGGCGCCGGCGCCTGCGCGCCTCGGGCAAGTTCGAGGGCGGCAAGCTCATGCTGTTCTTCGGTGCACGAACCCAGGAAGAGCTGCCGTACTTCGGTCCGCTGCAAAGCCTGCCCAAGGATTTCATCGACACCAACTTCGCGTTCAGCCGCACGCCGGGCCAGCCCAAGCGCTACGTGCAGGATGTGATGCGCGAGCGCGCGGCCGACCTGGCCTTGCTGCTGCAGGACCCGAACACGTACTTTTATGTGTGCGGCCTCAAGAGCATGGAAGAGGGCGTGGTGCTGGCGCTGCGCGATGTGGCGCAGGGCGCGGGCCTGAACTGGGACACCGTGGGCGGTGCACTCAAGCGCGAAGGACGCCTGCACCTCGAGACGTACTAGAGGATCCCCCTGCGCCGCGCCTGCGGCGCGTCACCCCCCAGGGGGCGACACCTGAGGCCCGGCAAAGCCGGTTCCTCGGTGTCCTGGATGGGCGTGGCTGGCGTGCCAGCGCTCAGGGTTTCCCCGCGCATGCCGCAGTCGGTGGCTGGGTGATCCCGCACAGACTGCGCTCACCCCGGGTGGATGGCTTACATTGCGATCTTCATATGAAGATTGAACATACGTTGCCCGCCACCCGCAGCCGACCCGCCATCGAGGTCGATGTGGTGATGCGGCGCGAGCCGGTGAGTGGGCCCATGAGCCGCTGGCAGGCCTGGCGATGGGTGCTGGCCGACGTGATGGTGCACAGCGATCCCGACGAGACCGGCCCGGCACCCGAGCACGAAAGCCACGAACCGCAGGCGGTCGAGCCGGTGGACACCCTGGGCGTCGACGCGCAGGCCACGCACTGGCTGTTCCCGCGTTTTCGCGTCGAGCTGTTCCGCGACGATGCCGAGGGCTACTTCCTGAATCTCAACAGCCCGAACCCCTGTTTCTGGGTGTTCTGGCGCGCCGACGAAGCGCGCCTGCTCGACGGCGAGCCCATGGCGGTGCCGCAGATCGTCACGCTGAGTTACCACGATGCCGGCCGCTGGCTTGACGCGCAGGAGCGCGTGGACCAGGTCGCCGCGCCCGACGAGGTGGTGGGCTGGCTGCGCGCTTTCGTGGACACCACCTACCAGCCCGAACCCAAGCGCCGCAAGCGGCCCGACAGCTTCAAGCCACTGACCGACCGCTTCGGCCAGCCCGTGCGCATCAGCACCAGCAAGCTGCGTGGCGGCGGGCCGCCCGGAGAGTGAGCATGGCCGCCGAAGACGACAGCAGCAACTTCTTCTCGCGCTGGTCACGCCGCAAGGTGCAGGTGCGCAGCGGCGAGCCCCTGCCCCCCGAGCCGCCCGCCCCGCCCGTGGCCCCGATCGCGGCCGCGGTGGTGGCGCCGCCGGCGCCTGAGTGGGTGACCGATCCCGTGCCCGCCGACACGCCTGCCGAGCCGCCACCCGCGCTCACGCTGGACGACGTGGCCCGCCTCACACCCGAATCTGACTACTCGGCCTTCGTCGCGCGCGACGTGCCTGCTGACGTGCGCAACGCCGCCGTGAAGAAGCTGTTCACCGACCCGCACTACAACGTGATGGACGGGCTGGACATCTACATCGACGACTACTCCCAACCCAGCCCCATCACGGCCGCCGAGATGGCCAAGATGGTGGGCGCGCAGTTCCTCAAGCTGGTGGACGACCCCAACGAAGTCAAACCCGCCGCCGCCGCCCCGGCCACCGATACACCACCAGACACAACGGCCGCCCAACAGGCCGAAGTCAACGACGCCGTCGACGACGCCCCTGTCGCCGCCGACCCCCGCGAGCCCACTGCCGCCGCCCACGACGCGGCACCCCACGATGACCACGCTGATCTGCAATTGCAACCAGACGATGTCCCTGAACCCCCAGGTTCTGGGCGACGCGCTGGATGAAGACCTGAGCCTGCACACCACGCTGTGCCGCCGCGACGCGCCTGCCTTCCAGAAGGCCTGCCGCAGCAAGGATGAGCTCGTGGTGGCCTGCACGCAGGAAAGCCGGCTCTTCACCGAACTCTCGGAACAGACCGAGGGCGCGGTGTCGCTGGACGTGCGGCCGATCCATTTCGTGAACATCCGCGAGACCGGTGGCTGGGGCCGCGAAGGCGCGCAGGCCATGCCGAAGATGGCTGCGCTGCTGGCGGCGGCGCGCCTGCCCGATCCCGAGCCGGTGCCCACCGTGACCTACAACAGCGCGGGGCGCCTGCTGATCATCGGCGCGCTGGACGAGAGCGAACGCATCGCCGGCATGGTGGGGGACGTGCTCGAGGTCAGCCTCCTGGCCACGGGCGGGCAGGGCATGCAGGCGCGGCGTTACCCCGTGATCGCGGGCGCGCTGGAGCAGGTGCAAGGCTGGCTGGGCGCGTTCGACGTGCAATGGCGCAGCGACAACCCGATCGACCTCGACCTCTGCACGCGCTGCAACGCCTGCGTGGCCGCCTGTCCGGAAGGCGCCATCGGCCTGGACTACCAGATCGACCTGGCCAAGTGCCAGGACCACCGCGCCTGTGTGAAGGCCTGCGAGGCCGTGGGCGCGATCAACTTCCAGCGCGAGCCGCAGACCCACAGCGAGCGCTTCGACATCGTGCTCGACCTGCGCGACGCCCCGGCCTTCACCCAGCACGCGCTCCCGCAGGGCTATTTCCACCTGCGCGGCGGCCTGCAGGCCGAGGGCGCCATGGCCACCGTCGTGCGGCTGCGCGACCTGGTCGGCGAATTCGAGAAGCCCAAGTTCTTCACCTACAAGCAGAAGCTGTGCGCACACGGCCGCAACGAAACCGTGGGCTGCAATGCCTGCGTGGAGATCTGCTCGGCGCTGGCGATCCACAGCGAGATCAAGCGCAACCAGATCGTCGTCAACCCCAACCTCTGTGTGGGCTGCGGCGCCTGCACCACGGTGTGCCCGACCGGTGCGCTGTCGTACGCCTACCCGCGAGCGAGCGAGCAGGGCGTGAAGCTGCGCACCCTGCTGGGCACGTACGCCAAGGCCGGTGGCAAGGACGCCGCCCTGCTGCTGCACAGCGAGGAAGCGGGCGGCGCGCTCATCGGTGAACTCGGGCGTTCGGCCTCGCTGGACAAGAAGGCCGTGCGCGGCGTGCCCGCGCGCGTGATCCCGGTGCCTCTGTGGCACACCGCCTCCATCGGGCTGGACGTGTGGCTTTCCGCCTTCGCCTATGGCGCCTCGCAGGTCTGGGTGCTGATGACCGGCGACGAAGCGCCGCAGTACCGCGACGCGGTGCGCGAGCAGATGGACGTGGCTCAGGCCATCGTGAGCGGCCTGGGCTACAGCGGTCGGCATTTCCGCCTGATCGAAGCGAAGGACGCGAAGGCGCTGGACGCCGAGCTCGGTGACGCACCGGCACAGACCGTGAAGCGCCGCGCGACCTTCGCCATCCAGGCCGAGAAGCGCGCGACCGTGGAGCTTGCGCTCGACCACCTGATGCAGGACAGCGCGGCCCAGCGCGCGCCGGTGGAAGCCATCGCGCTGCCCGGTGCGTCTTTGCTTGGCACGATCGTGGTCAACAAGGACACCTGCACCCTGTGCCTGAGCTGCGTGAGCGCCTGCCCGGCCAGCGCCTTGCAGGACAACACCGAGCGCCCGCAGCTGCGCTTCATCGAAAAGAACTGCGTGCAGTGCGGCCTGTGCGCCAGCACCTGCCCGGAGGACGCCATCACGCTGCAACCGCGCCTTCTGCTGGGCGAGCAGCGCAAGCAATTGCGCGTGCTCAACGAGGCCCAGCCCTACCACTGCATCCGCTGCGCCAAGCCCTTCGGCACGCTCAAGGGCATCGAGGTCATGCTGGCCAAACTCTCGGGTCACGCCATGTTCCAGGGTGAGGCCCTGGAGCGCCTGAAGATGTGCGGCGACTGCCGCGTGGTGGACCTGTATTCCAACCCGGGCGAGACCCGGATTCACGATCTCTGACATGAACAACGCCATTCCCGTCTCGTCCTCCGCGCTGGACGAAGAAACCGCCCGTGCCGAGGTGTACGGCCTGCTGGCTGCGCTGTACTACGCGCCGCCGTCGGCCGAGCTGATGGCGCAGCTGCGTGTGGCCGTGACCGAGGCGCCGGCCGCCGGTGGTTTTCTGGAGGAGCCGTGGCGCGAGGTGGTGGCGGCGGCGCGCGCCTTGAGCGACGAGGCCGTCGTGGCCGAGTACGACGCGCTGTTCGGTGGCGTGGGCAAGCCCGAGGTATTCGTGTTCGGCTCGCATTACCTCAGCGGCTTCCTGAATGAGAAGCCCTTGGCGGCCTTGCGCAACGATCTGGCGGCGCTGGGTCTGGCGCGCGACGAGACCATGCCGGAGACGGAGGACCACATCGCGTACCTGTGCGAGGTGATGCGTTACCTGATCGCGGGCGACGAGGTGGAGGTGGCGAACCTCACGCAGCAGCAGAAGTTCTTCACCACGCACCTGCAGCCCTGGGTGTTGCAGATGTGCGATGCGATTGCCGGGCATCCCAAGGCTTCTTTTTATGCGGCCTTGGCTGGGTTCACCCGGGCGTTTGTCAGCGTCGAGGCGCAGGGCTTCGATATGTTGGCCTGAGGTTCTTTCAGGCGTTTCGCTCTGCCGGGTTGGCAGGGTCGGGTGGTCCGGTCATGCTGGCGCCGGCCGCTCGCGGGTGACTGCCCGTGCGCGCGAACATCACTTCATCAACACCGCGTGGGCACGCAAGCCTTTGTGGCAACCGCGAATGGGGCCAGCGCCCTCATGCCCAAACCACCCGCCCCTGAGAGATGGTGGCGCGCCAAGCTGGGTGTGCTTACGTTGTTTCGCAGGACGGTGGTGGCGTCCGAATGCGCAGGCCCCCATTCGCGGTTGCCACAGAGGCTGCGCGCAGGCCAAGGCGTTGACGAAGGGGTAGAGGCGGACCCGGGCAGACGCCCGCGAGCAGGGCCGGAGCATTCGGATCCCGCCACCGGCCTGACGCGAGGTAGATGCGCGAAATCCAAACTCAAAGCCCCCCAGGCCTCCCATCCCGGGTAGGCGCAGCCTCAGGCGCATGAGGCTCCGTCAACAAAGCCACGCAGAAGGAAGCGCCGGAACCATCCGGGAGGTTCTCGGCCGTGATGTGCCCCCCATACCGTTCCACCAGGCCCTGGCTGATCCACAACCCCAGCCCATTCCCATCGTTCTTCGTCGTGAAGAAAGGCCGGAACAGCCGCTCCAGAACCTCCGAAGAAAGACCGGGGCCGCTGTCCTGCACCCACAGCCGCACCCCCCCACGCCCCGCCTCATCCACCCAATCCCGCGTCACCAAGCGCAACACACCGCCCTGCGGCATCGCCTGAATCGCGTTGATCAACAGATTGATCACCACCTGCTGCAACTCCTGCCGGTTGCACCCCGCGCGCCGCGTCGCCTGCCAATCCCGCTCCACGCGAATGTGCGTCTGTGCCAGCAGATGCCCCACCAGCACCAGACAGTCCTCCATCGTCCGATTGATGTCCAGCGTCTCCACATACCCCGCGTACTCCGTCGGCCGCGCGTACTGCAGCAACTGCGTCACGATGATGCGCATGCGCTCCACCTGCTCGTCCAGCAACTTCAGCTCCGACGCCACCGGCCGGCTCGCCGCCCCCAGCGTCTCGCGCATCAAGTCCAGATTGCCCTGCATCACCGCGATCGGGTTGTTGATCTCGTGCGCGATGCTCGCCGTCAGCTGGCCGATCGCCGCCAGCTTCTCGCTCTTCACCAATTGCTGCTGCGCCAGCTGCAAGGACGCATTGCTCGCCTCCAGCTCCGCCGTGCGCTCAGCCACCTTGTGGTCCAGCTCATCGCCCCAGCGCTGCAAGGCCGCGGTCTTGTCGTCGATCACGTCCAGCAACTCGTCCAGATGGCCCGCCAACGCCCCCAGCTCGTCGCGCGCCGAAATCTCGCCCACGCGCGCCGACGACTGGCCTTCCTCCACCAGCTGCATCGTGCGGTTCATGCGCTGCACCGGCTGGAAAATGCTGCGCGCCCAGCGCAGCGAGAACCAGGCCGAGAGCGCCATCACGCCCAGGAAGATCAGGCCCATCACCCCCAGCATCGCGTAGCGCACCAGCCGGAACGGCGCCTCCAGGTACCCCACGTACAACATGCCGATGCGCTGGTCGTGCGCGTCCAGCAAGGGCTCGTAGGCCGAGACGTACCAGTCGTTCACCACAAAGGCGCGGTCCAGCCAGGTCTGGCCCCGGCCCAGCACCGCGTCGCGCACCGTCTGCGACACGCGTGTGCCGATCGCGCGCTGGTCCTGGAACAGGCGCACGTTGGTGGTGATGCGCACGTCGTCCATGAACAGCGTGGCCGTGCCCTGGCTGCCGAAGGGCAACGAGCCCTCGGGGTACACGATGCGGTTGATGTGGTCGATGAAATCCAGGTTCTGGTTCAGCAGGAGGCCACCTGCGAGCAGCGCGATCGTCTGGCCCGCCGCGTCGCGCACCGGGTGCGTGGCCAGCATCACCATGGCCCGGTGCTCGGCCTCGCGTGTGTCGGGCGCGGCGTTGCGCGTGGCCACCAGCGAAATGCGCAGGCGAGGCGAGAGGTGCGGCGCCAGGGCCTCCAGTTCTTCCGGCTCCAGCACCAGCAACCGCGCGCGCGCGGCCGAGCGGCCGTTGTCGCTCACCGAACCACCGAGCGCGGGGGGCATGAGTGGGATCGGCGCGCTCGCATCCGCGTTGCTCAGCCCGGTGGGCACCGCGCGCGCAAGCGGCTGGCCTTGCGGTGTGTAGAGCAGCAGGAAGTCCAGCCCGAGCCGTTCGCGGGCCAACGCCAGTTGCTCGCTCACGTCGCGCCGGTCCGTGGGATTCGCGGGCCGCAGCGCGGTGTAGAGCGCCTGTGAGCCGGCCACGCCCTGTGTGCCCGAGCCGACCTCGCTGAGCACCTGCTCGAAGTAACCGTGCGCCACCGCCAGGTCGCTGCGCACCTTGGTGATCAGCAGCCGGTCGTAGGCCACGTTGCCCCACAGGGCCAGCGCCAGCGCCAGCATCGGGAATGCCAGCAGCAACGGCAGCAGCGCCATCGCCAACAGCTTGTTGCGGACCGAGCCGGCCAGCCAGCGGGGGGCGCGCCAGAAGCTCATGCGCAGGGCGTCGGTGTCATGTCGCGCCCCATTCGGCCACGCGGCGTTCCAGCGTGCGGCGCGAGACGCCCAGCAGTTGCGCGGCGCGCGTCTTGTCGCCCTGCACCGAATCGAGCACCGAGAGGATGTGCATCTTCTCCAGCGTGTGCAGGTCGGTGGGCGTGGCGCTGCTGGCCTCGGGGCGGCGGGTCTGGCCGGGGTAGAGCGCCGACACGTTGAGACTGCCCAGGATCAGCGAGCGCTCGATCAGGTTGCGCAGTTCGCGCACGTTGCCCGGCCAGTCGTACTGGCGCAGGAAGTCCATCTCGGGTTCGCTGATGGCCAGGGGTTCCACGCCCAGCGAGGGCGCGAGCTGGGCGATGAAGTGGGCGACCAGTTCGGCGATGTCGTCCTTGTGCTCGCGCAGCGGCGGCAGCGTGAGGTCCACCACCTGCAATCGGAAATAGAGGTCCTTGCGGAAGCGGCCGGCCGCCACCTCTTCGCTGAGCTGGCGGTTGGTGGCGGCGACGATGCGCAGGTTCAGTGGCACCAGCTGTTCGCTGCCCACCGGTCGGATGTTGAGGTCCTCGATCGCGCGCAGCAGCGTGGCCTGGATGGACAGCGGCAGCTCGGCGATCTCGTCGAGGAACAGCGTGCCGCCCTGCGCGTAGTGGAACAGGCCGTCGCGCGCGCGCGTGGCGCCGCTGAAGGCGCCCTTGGCGTGGCCGAACAGCTCGCTCTCGATCAGCTCGGGCGAGACCGCTGCGCAGTTGACCGGCACGAAGGGGCCGCCCGCGCGGCTGCTGAGCGCGTGCAGCTCGCGCGCCACCAGCTCCTTGCCGGTGCCAGACTCGCCCTGCAGCAGCACGGTGCTGTTGACCGGGGCCACGCGCGCGATCGACTCGCGCAGATGCTGCATGGCCGGCGAGGCGCCGACCAGCGCCGCGCGCCCGGGCGCGCTGGTGACGACCGCGCGGCGCAGCACGAAGTTCTCGCGCCGCAGGCGCGAGCGCTCGTAGCAGTGTTTCACCGCGTTGAGGATCTGCGGCACGCGGAATGGCTTGAGGATGAAGTCCGACGCGCCCGCGCGCAGCGCTTCGATGGCGGTGTCCAGGTCCGCGAAGGCGGTGATCAGGATCACCTCGCCGGTGAAGCCCTGTTCGCGCAATTCCTTGAGCCAGACCACGCCGCTCTTTCCGGGCAGCGAGATGTCGAGGATCACCAGGTCCACGTGGTGGCCGCGCAGCCACTGGGCGCCGTCCTCGGCGCTGGAGGCGCTCATCACGAAATGGCAGCGCGGTGCCAGGGTCTTGACGAGGAAGTTGAGCATGCCCTGTTCGTCGTCGACGATCAGGATCGACCAGTCGGGCCAACCCTCCAGGGTTCTTTCGGGCGAGGGGGGAAGAAAGGGGGTGTCCACCCCGAAGGATTCTACGGAGTAAGCCTACGAAATCAGTGGGGTATTGGCGCATTTCCGATCCCGTGCGCGAGAGGGCGGTCGCGACAATTTGTCGCGTCGCCGATGGACAGTTTGGCGGTCCACGCCACCGCGTAATGGATTCGTTCCATGGGTTATCCCTAGGCGGCGAAGCGCATTGCCCCGCAAGCCCCCGGGGTCCGTGCGAGGGGTGGTCCACGCCGGCACCATGGCACGGTTCTGGCTATGAATTCAGAAGCGCGGCAGCATGCTGCGCTGCGACATGCGGCGATGAGAACCGCTCGCATTTCACTCGGAGGGCGGCCTTATGGATGGCTTGCATAGGGGGTGGGGGACGGTTAGATTCGACGTATGCAAAAGGCCCGCATGTTGTGATGCGGGACCGATACCCCACAGGAGACATGCATGAACAAGTCCCCACGATCCACGCCCGAAGAAGGCCGTCCGAACCTGAAGCGCCGCACCTTGTTTGCCGGCGCGTCCACCGTGGGCGCCCTGGCCGCCGCGGCCACCCTGTTGCCCCGCATGGCGCCCGAAGAGGCGGCTGCCGTGGCCGAGCCCAAGCCGGCGCCGACCAAGGGCGGTGGTTACTCGCTGAGCGATCACGTCAAGCAGTACTACCAGACCACCCGCATCTGAGCGAACAGGAGCGCCTCCCATGTTGCTGACCAAAAAATCCCCGTCGGGTGCGCACGCTTCGCGCGCATCCTCCTCCACGTCGTCCGGCTTCGTGCACCGCCTGCAGCGCGGCCTGTCGACGGCCCTGCCCACCATGGACCGCCGCGCTTTCCTGCGCCGCTCGGGCCTGGGTGTAGGCGTCGGCCTGGCCGCGAGCCAGCTCACGCTGGTGAAGAAGGCCGAGGCCGCTTCGGGCAAGTCGTCCATCGACGGCACCGGCAAGATCGAGGTCAAGCGCACCGTCTGCACGCACTGCTCGGTGGGCTGCGCGACCGACGCCATTGTGGAGAACGGCGTCTGGGTGCGCCAGGAACCGGTGTTCGACTCCCCCATCAACCTCGGCGCGCATTGCGCCAAAGGCGCGTCGCTGCGCGAGCACGGCCACGGCGAGTACCGCCTGCGTTACCCGATGAAGCTGGTGAACGGCAAGTACCAGCGCATCAGCTGGGACACCGCGCTCAACGAGATCACCGCGAAGATGAAGGAGCTGCGCGAGGCCAGCGGGCCCGACTCGGTGTACTTCATCGGCTCCTCCAAGCACAGCAACGAACAGGCGTACCTGTTGCGCAAGTTCGTGAGCTTCTGGGGCACCAACAACTGCGACCACCAGGCGCGCATCTGCCACTCCACCACGGTGGCCGGCGTGGCGAACACCTGGGGCTATGGCGCCATGACCAACTCGTACAACGACATGCAGAACAGCAAGTGCGCGTTGTACATCGGCTCCAACGCCGCCGAGGCGCACCCGGTCTCCATGCTGCACATGCTGCACGCCAAGGAAACCGGCTGCAAGATGATCGTGGTGGACCCGCGCTTCACCCGCACCGCGGCCAAGGCCGACGAGTACGTGCGCATCCGCTCCGGCACCGACATCCCCTTCCTCTTCGGCGTGCTGTACCACGTCTTCAAGAACGGCTGGGAAGACAAGCAGTACATCAACGACCGCGTCTACGGCATGGAAGCCGTCAAGGCCGACGTGATGGCCAAGTGGACCCCTGCGGCCGTGGAAGAGGCCTGCGGCGTCAAGGAAGAGCAGATGTTCAAGGTGGCCAAGATGCTGGCCGAAGCCAAGCCGGCCACCATCGTCTGGTGCATGGGCCAGACGCAGCACACCATCGGCAACGCCATGGTGCGCGCCTCGTGCATCCTGCAGCTGGCGCTGGGCAACGTGGGCAAGAGCGGTGGCGGCACCAACATCTTCCGCGGCCACGACAACGTGCAGGGCGCGACCGACGTCGGCCCCAACCCCGACTCGCTGCCCGGCTACTACGGCCTGGCCGCCGGCTCGTGGCGCCACTTCGCCAACGCCTGGGGCGTGGACTACGAGTGGATCAAGAAACAGTACGCCGACGGCACGATGGAGAAGCCCGGCATCACGGTCTCGCGCTGGATCGACGGCGTGCTCGAAAACAACGAGCTGATCGACCAGGGCCCGAACCTGCGCGGCGTGTTCTATTGGGGCCATGCGCCCAACTCGCAGACCCGCGGTCTGGAGATGAAGCGCGCGATGGACAAGCTGGACCTGCTGGTGGTGGTGGACCCGTACCCCTCGGCCACGGCGTCGATGGCGGCCATGCCCGGCAAGCCCGAAGACCTCAACCCGAACCGCGCGGTGTACCTGCTGCCGGCGGCCACGCAATTCGAGACCAGCGGTTCCTGCACCGCGTCCAACCGCTCGCTGCAGTGGCGCGAGAAGGTCATCGACCCGCTGTGGGAGAGCCGCAGCGACCACATGATCATGCACCAGTTCGCTGAAAAACTCGGCTTCGCCACCGAGCTCAGCAAGAACTACAAGATGCAGAAGATCAAGGGCCTGGACGAGCCCATGCCCGAGGACATCCTGCGCGAGATCAACAAGTCGGTCTGGACCATCGGCTACACCGGCCAGAGCCCGGAGCGCCTCAAGGCCCACATGCGCAACATGAACGCCTTCGACGTGAAGACGCTCAAGGCCAAGGGCAAGGTGGTGGACAAGGAAACCGGCTACGACATGACCGGTGACTACTTCGGCCTGCCCTGGCCCTGCTACGGCACGCCGCAGATCAAGCACCCCGGCTCCCCCAACCTGTACGACACCTCCAAGCACGTGATGGACGGCGGCGGCAACTTCCGCGCCAACTTCGGTGTGGAGCGCGAGGGCAAGTCCCTGCTGGCCGAGGACGGTTCCTACTCGGTCGGTTCGGAGATCACCACCGGCTACCCCGAGTTCGACCACGTGCTGCTCAAGAAGCTGGGCTGGTGGGCCGATCTCAGCGAGGCCGAGCAGAAGGCCGCCGAGGGCAAGAACTGGAAGACCGACCCGACCGGCGCCATCATCCGCGTGGCCATGGCCCACGGCTGCCACCCGTTCGGCAACGCCAAGGCGCGCGCCGTGGTGTGGAACTTCCCCGACGCCGTGCCGCAGCACCGCGAGCCGATCTACGGCACGCGCCCCGACCTGATTGCCAAGTACCCCAGCCACGACGACCAGAAAACCCGCTGGCGCCTGCCCATCCTGTACAAGTCGCTCCAGCAGAAAAACGTGGACGACAAGATGCATGAGAAATTCCCGCTCATCATGACCTCGGGCCGCCTGGTCGAGTACGAGGGCGGTGGCGAGGAAACGCGTTCCAACCCCTGGCTGGCCGAGCTGCAGCAGGAGATGTTCGTCGAGATCAACCCGAAGGCGGCGGCCGAGCGCGGTGTGCGCAACGGCGAGCGCGTGTGGGTCAACACCCCGACCGGCGCGCGCCTGAACGTGCAGGCGCTGGTGACCGAGCGCGTGGGGCCTGACACGGTGTGGCTGCCGTTCCACTTCTCGGGGCGCTGGCAGGGCGTGGACATGAAGCCCTACTACCCCGACGGCGCCTTCCCTGTGGTGCGCGGCGAGGCCGTCAACACCGGCACGACCTACGGTTACGACATCGTCACGATGATGCAGGAAACCAAGACCACGATCTGCAACGTCGAAAAAGCATAAGACCAGGAGCACCACATGGCACGAATGAAATTCATCTGTGACGCCGAACGCTGCATCGAATGCAACGGCTGCGTCACCGCCTGCAAGAACGAGCACGAGGTGCCCTGGGGCGTGAACCGCCGCCGCGTGGTCACGCTCAACGACGGCATTCCGGGCGAGAAGTCGATCTCGGTGGCCTGCATGCACTGCAGCGACGCGCCCTGCATGGCGGTCTGCCCGGTCAACTGCTTCTACCGCACCGACGAGGGCGTGGTGCTGCACGACAAGGACGTCTGCATCGGCTGCGGCTACTGCTCCTACGCCTGCCCGTTCGGCGCGCCGCAGTTCCCTTCGCAGGGCACCTTCGGCGTGCGCGGCAAGATGGACAAGTGCACCTTCTGCGCCGGCGGCCCCGAGGCCCACGGCAGCCAGAGCGAGTTCGAGAAGTATGGCCGCAACCGCCTGGCCGAAGGCAAGCTGCCGGCCTGCGCCGAGATGTGCTCGACCAAGGCCTTGCTCGCCGGTGACGGCGACGTGGTGGCGGACATCTTCCGCAACCGCGTGCTGCAGCGGGGCAAGGGCGCCGAAGTCTGGGGCTGGGGCACCGCCTACGGCACCGCACAAGGGACCAAGTCATGATGCGCCGCTTCGCACTCACCACCACCGTGGCCGCCGCCTTGCTCGCGCTCACCGCCTGCGGCGAGAAGCCGCAGGAAATGAACGCGGCCGGCGTCAAGCAGGACAGCGCGCCGTACCAGGGCGTGGGCAGCAGCCAGTACGCCAACACCAACTGGAAGGCGGGCGACAAGACCAGCTGGGAGCAGCAGCTCAAGACGCGCGCGCAGTACGGCCAGAACGACTACACCCGCATGGGCGGCAACAAACCCTGAGGCCCCCACCATGTACAGCCTCCTGACTCAAGGCCTGCGCCACCTGGCGTCGCCCAAGGCGTGGTGCATGGCGCTGCTGGCGCTGAGCGCCGCCTGGGCCAATGCCCAGACGCTCAAGGTGGAGCCACCGCAGGAAGACCCGGCGCCCGCCGGCGCGGCCGCACCGGCCAGTGGCCAGATGGGTGGCATCAAGGGCGCCAACATCTTCGAGATCGCGCCCGACGCGAACAAGGACCCGAAGTACCCCGAGCAGACCAACGCCGAACGCGGCCAGGTGCAGCCCGGCAACAACGCGCCGATGTGGCGCGACGTGGGCAAGGGCGTGACCGGCTATTCCAGCCTGCCGTACCCCGAGGCCGGCAACCTGATCCAGCCGTTCGTGAATTACCCCGGCGCGCGCCTGACCAACGCGGGTGAAGCCTGGCGGCAAGTGCGCAACCAGTGGATCATTCCCTATGGCGGTTCGGTGCTGCTCATCGTCGCGGTGGCCATCGCACTGTTCTATTTCGCCAAGGGCGCCATCCCCGTGCACGGCCAGCCCACCGGCCGCGTGATCGAGCGCTTCACCTACTTCGAGCGCGCCGCGCACTGGGTCAACGCCATCGCCTTCGTGGCGCTGGCGGTCTCCGGCATCATCATGGCCTTCGGCAAGTTCTTTCTGCTGCCCATCATCGGCAGCACGCTGTTCGGCTGGCTGACCTACGCGCTGAAGAACCTGCACAACTTCGCCGGGCCGCTGTTCGCGGTGTCGCTGGTGGTGGTGATCCTCACCTTCATCAAGGACAACCTGCCGGCCAAGGAAGACATCACCTGGCTGCTCAAGGGCGGTGGCCTGTTCAGCGGCCAGGAAGTGCCGTCGCACCGGTTCAACGCGGGCGAGAAGGTGGTGTTCTGGGCCGGTGTGTTCTTCTTCGGTCTGATCGTGGTGGGCTCGGGCCTGTTCCTGGACAAGCTGCTGCCCTCGGTGGACTACACGCGCGGCAACATGCAGATTGCGCACATGATCCACGCCAGCGCCGCGGTGCTGATGATGGCGCTGTTCATGGGCCACATCTACCTCGGCACCATCGGCATGAAGGGCGCCTACAAGGCCATGAAGACCGGCTACGTGGACGAGACCTGGGCCAGGGAACACCACGAACTCTGGTACGACGACATCAAGGCCGGCAAGATCCCCGCGCAACGCACGGCGGGCCCGGTGGACGCAGCCAGCGCGGCCGAGGCCTCGCGCGCCGTCAAGGCCTGAACACAACGAGACAACGAGGACAACCCATGAAACGCAGCCTCCTGTGCCTGACCCTGCTGCTGGCCGCAACGGCCCACGCCAAGCTGCCCGCGCCCCCGCCACCGACGGAAGAGGCCAAGGCCAAGGCCGCCGAAGCGGCGGCCAAGACGGCCTGGGCCGCCAAGGCCGACGGCTACAAGCTGTGTGTCTCCATGGACAAGGCCGCCGCCAACTATTTCAAGACCGCGGCGGCTACCGGCAAGAGCGTGCCCCCCGCGACGGCCAACGCCCCGGCCTGCACCGACCCGGGCCCCTTCGCCTACACCGCACCGAAACCAATCGAGGCTTCGGGTGCGCACTCGCCGCCGGAAACCGCCAAGGCGCCGCCGAGTTCCAATGCACCGGCCGCAGCGACGATGCCGGCCAAGAAATAAACCGCTTTCCCTGTCTTGCCATGGGCCGCACCCTCGGGTGGCGGCCCTTTTCATGCGGTAGTCTTCGCCCATGCCCCTGTTGCCCCAACTGACCCAGGCGCGTGCGCCGCTGACCCGTGAAGTCGAGGTCATGAACGAGCATGGCGCGCGCGAGACCATCTCCATCCCCGCCGAGCGCGACCTCACGGTCTACGTGGACAAGCGCGAGCTGGTCACGCTCATGACGCTGGGCGCGCAACCCGAATGGCTGGTGCTGGGCTATCTGCTCAACCAGCGGCTCATCGCCTCGGTGGAGGAGGTCGAATCCATCACCGTGGACTGGGACGTGAACGCCGCGTCGGTCAAGACCCGCCATGGCATCGACCGCATCGAGGAGCGTACCTCCAAACGCGTGGTCACCACCGGCTGCGGCCAGGGCAGCGTGTTCGGCAACCTCATGGACGAGATCGATCGCATCCGCCTGCCCGACGAGGCCGGGCTGACGCAGTCGCAGCTCTACGCCATCGTCAACGCGATCCGGCTCAAGGAGAGCACCTACAAGTCGGCCGGCTCGGTGCACGCCTGCGCGCTGTTTCACGGGCAGGAGCTGCAGCTGTTCGTGGAAGACGTGGGCCGCCACAACGCGGTGGACACGATCGCGGGCTGGATGGCGCTGCAATCGGATGAACCCACCGGCGAGAAGATCTTCTACACCACCGGCCGGCTCACCAGCGAGATGGTGATCAAGTCGGCCCAGATGGGTGTGGCGGTGGTGGTCTCGCGCAGCGGCATCACGCAGATGGGGCTGGACGTGGCCTTGCGTGTGGGCCTGTGCGCCATCGGCCGCGCCACCAACCAGCGCTTCCTGTGTTACGCCAACCCCCAGCGCCTGGTGCTGGACGCGGTGCCGCCGGCAGCGCCCGTGGCCCGTGAGCGCGCCGCCCCCGCGTCTTGACGCGGCTGCGCCCGCGCGTTCGGGCATAAACTCGGATCACCCCCTCCGAGAGACCCCCCCATGAGCCGAGCCGTCCACGTCATTGACCACCCCCTGGTGCAGCACAAGCTCACCCTCATGCGCCGCAAGGACACCAGCACCAAGAGCTTTCGCGAGCTGGTGCACGAGTTGAGTGCCCTGCTCGCTTACGAGATCACGCGCGACATGCCGATGCAGGAGATCGAGATCGAGACTCCGCTGGAGAAGATGACCTCGCGCGTCATCGACGGCAAGAAGGTCGTGTTGGCCTCCATCCTGCGTGCGGGCAATGGTTTCCTGGACGGCATGCTGCAGGTGATCCCGGGCGCGCGCGTCGGCCACATCGGCCTGTACCGAGACCCCGCCACGCTCAAGGCGGTGGAGTACTACTTCAAGATGCCGCACGACATGCACGAGCGCGACGTGATCGTGCTCGACCCCATGCTCGCCACCGGCAACTCCGCCGTGAGCGCGGTGGACCGGCTCAAGAAGACGAACCCGCGCTCGATCCGCTTCGTCTGCCTGGTGACCTGCCCCGAAGGTCTCAAGACCTTCCACGACGCCCACCCCGACGTGCCGGTCTACACCCCCGCCGTGGACCGGGGTCTGAACGAACACGGCTACATCGTCCCGGGCCTGGGCGACGCGGGCGACCGAATTTTCGGCACCAAGTGAACCAGTCGGGCCGCGCGCGCTCGAACCCCGCACCATGACACAGCCCCCTCCTTCCTTGCCCATCCGTTTCTGGACTCTGGGCTGGTCTTCCCTGGTGCGCGACTGGCGCGCCGGCGAACTGCGCCTGCTGATGCTGGCCGTCACCCTCGCGGTGGCCGCGCTCACGGCGGTGGGTTTCTTCGCCGACCGCTTGCAGGGCGGCCTCACGCGCGACGCCAGCGCGCTGCTCGGCGGCGACGCGGTGATCAGCAGCGACCACGTGCCGCCGCCCTCGTTCGAGGCCCGGGCGCGCGAACTGGGCCTGACCACCACGCAGACGCTGGGCTTTCCCACCATGGGCCGCGCGCGCGAAGAAGAAGGCGGCGCCGCGCGCCTGGTGGCGCTCAAGGCCGTGGGTGAGGGCTACCCGCTGCGCGGCAGCCTGCGCGTGGCCGAGGCCCAGGGTGGGCCCGACAGCGCCACCCGCGAGATTCCCGCCCCCGGCACTGTGTGGGTGGACGAAGCCCTGCTGGTCGCGCTCGACCTGAAGATGGGCCACACGCTGCTGCTGGGCGACTCGGCGCTCACCATCGCGCGCCTCATCACGGTCGAGCCCGACCGGGGCGCGGGCTTCATGAGCTTCGCGCCGCGCGTCATGCTCAACGCGGCCGACCTGCCCGCCACCGGCCTGGTGCAGCCCGCCAGCCGCCTGACCTACCGCCTGGCCGTGATCGGCAACGAGGCCCGCGTGGCCGATTTCAGCAACTGGGCCACGAAGGCCATGGAGCAGCCCGACGTGCGCGGCATGCGGCTGGAGTCGCTTGAAGGCGGCCGGCCCGAGATGCAGCAGACGCTGGGGCGCGCCGAAAAGTTCCTCAACCTCGTGGCCCTGCTGGCCGCGCTGCTGTGCGCCGTGGCCGTGGCGATCGCCGCGCGCGGCTTCGCCCAGCGCCACCTGGACGACTGCGCCATGCTGCGCGTGCTCGGCCTCTCGCAAGGCACCATGGCGCGCGCCTACACGCTCGAATTCGCGCTCATCGGCCTGTTCGCCAGCGCCCTGGGCGTGGCCATCGGCTACGCGGTGCACCACGCCTTCGTGCTGCTGCTGGCCGGCCTGGTCGAAGCCAGCCTGCCCGCGCCCAGCATCGCGCCGGTGCTGCTCGGCCTGGGCATGGGCCTCACGCTCATGATGGCCTTCGGCCTGCCGCCGGTGCTGCAGCTGGCCCAGGTGCCGCCGCTGCGCGTGATCCGCCGCGATGTGGGCCAGCTCAAGCCCGCCACCCTGGCTGTGCTGGGCCTGGGCGTGGCCGGTTTTGCCGCGCTGCTGCTCGCGGCCAGCCGCGATCTGCTGCTGGGCGCCATCGCCGTGGGCGGTTTCGCGGGCGCGGTGCTGCTGTTCGCCGCCGCCAGCTACGCGGCGGTGCGCGTGCTGCGCGCCAGTGTGAACGAAGCCACCGCGCCGCGTGCGCTGGTCATGGCCACGCGCCAGCTCTCGGCGCGCCCGGCCTATGCCGTGGTGCAAATCAGCGCGCTTGCCGTCGGCCTGCTGGCCCTGGTGCTGCTGGTGCTGCTGCGCACCGACCTCATCTCCAGCTGGCGCAACGCCACGCCACCCGACGCGCCCAACCGCTTCGTCATCAACGTGCAGCCCGACCAGGGCGAGGCGTTCCAGCAGGCGCTGCGGCAGGCCGGGGTGCAGCGCTACGACTGGTACCCCATGATCCGGGGCCGGCTGGTCACCATCAACGGCAAGGCCGTGGTGCCGGAAGACTTCACCGAAGACCGCGCGCAGCGCCTGGTGGACCGCGAGTTCAACCTCTCCAACTCCGCCACCGTGCCCGAGCACAACCCCGTGGTGGCAGGCCGCTGGACCGACAACGAACCCGATGCGCTGAGCGTGGAAGAAGGCCTGGCCGAAGAACTCGGCCTCAAGCTCGGCGACCGCCTGGGCTTCGACATCGCAGGCCAGGTGACCGAAGGCCGCATCACCAGCCTGCGCAAGGTGGACTGGGGCTCGATGCGGGTGAACTTCTTCGTCGTGTTCCCGGTGGCCCAGGTGCCCGATGTGCCGCTGAGCTACATCAGCGCGTTCCGCGCACCCGAACCCACGAACGGTTTCGACAACGGGCTGGTGCGCCAGTTTCCCAACATCACCAACGTCGACATGAGCCAGACCATCGCGCAGGTGCAGCGCGTGCTGGGCCAGGTCATCAGCGCGGTGGAGTTCCTGTTCGCCTTCACGCTCGCGGCCGGCCTGGTCGTGCTGCTCTCGGCCGTCACCGCCACGCGCGGCGAGCGCGAGCGCGAGTTCGCCATCCTGCGCGCCGTGGGCGCGGGCTCGAAGCTGCTGCGCCAGGTGCAGCGCATCGAGCTGCTCGGCGTGGGCCTGTTGGCGGGTTTCCTGGCCTCGGCCGTGGCGGTCGCGGTGGGCTGGGCCTTGGCCCGTTTCGTGTTCCAGTTTTCGTGGACGGCTTCGCCCTGGGTGCCGCTGGGCGGTGCCGTCGCCGGTGCCTTGCTGGCTTTGCTGGCGGGCTGGTGGGGGCTGCGCAGCGTGCTGCGCACGCCCGTGGTGGAAACCTTGCGCAAGGCAGCTGTCTGAACACCGGCATGAGCGATCTCATTCAACCCCAGGAGCCCACGCAGCACGCCACGCCCTTCGACTGGATCGGCGGCGAGGACAAGGTGCGCGCACTCGTCGACCGCTTCTACGACCTCATGGACATCGAGCCGCGCTACCGCGAACTGCGCGCGGCGCACGGCAGCACGCTGGAGAGCGCGCGCCAGAAACTGTTCTGGTTTCTCTGCGGCTGGCTGGGTGGACCGCAGCACTACACCGATCGCTTCGGCCACCCGCGCCTGCGCATGCGGCACATGCCGTTCGCCATTGGCATCATCGAGCGCGACCAGTGGCTGGCCTGCATGGACCAGGCGATGGGCGAGGCCGGCGTGGACGCGGCGCTGCGCGAGCGGCTCAAGACCAGCTTCTTCCAGACTGCCGACTGGATGCGGAACTCGCCGGGCTAGGGGCTCGCGATGTCCTCGTGCAGGCAGAGGTAGTTGCCTTCGGTGTCCTTGAACCACGCTGCCTTCTCGGCACCGAGCACGCACACGTGGTTCACGGTCTTGAAGTCCGGAAAGTCATAGTCCTCGAACACCACGCCGGTCTGTTTCAGCTTCGCGATGGTGGCCGCGATGTCCGCCACCTGGAAGCTGATCGCCGTGTGCTCGGCTTTCGTGCCTTCGGGTTTGGGGAACAGCGCCAGGGTGCTGCCGCCCACCTGGTACACGAACTTGCCGTCCGGTCGGGCGCCGCCGGGCGTCAGCCCGAGCCGTCCCTCGTAGAACTGACGGGCCCGCGCCATGTCGATGACGGGGAGCATGGTGGTCACTGCAGCGTTGTTCAGCATATGCAGTCCTTTCCAACAGCGGACATGCAGTATGGACCTGCGTCAACCCGAGCGCAACAGCACCACCAGCGCGCCGGCCCCGCCCTCGGCCGGGCGCGCCTGCACGAAGGCGATCACCTCCTTCTTTTGCACTAACCAGCGCAGCACGCGGTTCTTCAGCACCGGGGTGCGCCCGGGTGAGCCCAGGCCCTTGCCATGCACCACGCGCACGCAGCGCAGGCCGGCCAGGTGGGCCTCGCGGATGAAACGGCCCAGGGCCTCGCGGGCTTCGTCGGTGCGCAGGCCATGCAGGTCGATCTGGCGCTGGATGCTCCAGCGGCCCTCGCGCAGCTTGCGCACGATCTCCGGCCCCAGGCCCGGGCGGCGGTAACTCAGCAACTCGTCGGTGTGCAGCAGGGTCTCGACATCGAACTCATCCGACAGCGCCTCGCGCATCACCGAGGCTTCGTCGCGCTGGCGCTGCAGGGGCAAGGGGTCCACCGGCACTGGGCGCGGCTCGATGTGGCCCCGGTGGGGCAGGCGTTGCACCGGGCCCACCGCCAGCTCGAACAGCCGGTGCTCGCGCTCGCGGCGCAGCGTGGCCAGCCGCTCGGCCTCGCGCCGCTGGGCCTCGGCCGCCGCGCGTTCGGCCATGGCCCGCTTGAACGCCTTCAACTCGGCCAGCGTGTGGACTTTCATGGCCGGAATTGTCGCCCGGCCAGACCGCCGCTGTCCGGCGCGGGGTTTACATCAGGCCTTCCTGGGCCATGGAAACGGCGTGCTCCCGCGTGACCACGAAATGGTCCAGCACGCGCACGTCCACCAGGGCCAGGGCGGTGAGCACGGTGCGGGTGAGCTCGATGTCGGCCAGCGAGGGCTCGGCGTTGCCGCTGGGGTGGTTGTGTGCCAGCACCACGGCTGAGGCGTGGTGGTGCAGGGCGCGCACCACGATCTCGCGCGGGTACACGGTCGCCTGGGAGAGCGTGCCCCGGAACATGTCTTCCATCGCGATCAGGCGGTTCTGGCTGTCCAGGAACATCACGGCGAACACTTCATGGGGCCGTGCGCCCAGCTGCAGCTGAAGGTATTCCCGCGCTGCCTTGGGGCTCTCGAAGACGGGTCGTTTCTCCAGCTTCTCGGTCAGCGCGCGGCGCGCAATCTCCAGCACCGCGACCACTTCCGCGCGTTTGGCGGGCCCCAGCCCCTTGATCTGCTTGAGGGAGTCGGCACCGGCGTCCAGCAGGCCTCTGATGCCGCCAAAACGGTTCAGCAGTTCATGGGCCAGCTGCAGCACGTCCTTGCCGGTGATGCCGGTGCGCAGCAGCAGGGCGAGCAACTCGACATCGCTCAGCGCGTTGGGGCCTCGGGCGAGCAGCTTTTCGCGGGGGCGTGATTCGCGCGGCCAGTGCTTGACGCCATTGATTGACAGGCCATTCATGGGCGGTCCTTCCTGATTGGGTGGGGTTTTTACAATAGGGGCTGTGTCGGCCCCCAGCCGCCTTTTTCGCATACTTTTTACTGACATACCCCCCCGCCTATGCCCCAAGTCCAAGAAGGTTCCTTCCTGACCCTGCACTACCGCATGTCCGGTGCGCAGGGGCAGGTGATCATTGACACCTTCGAAGGCAAGCCCGCCACGCTCAGCCTGGGCGCGGGCGAACTCTCGCCCGCGATCGAGCAGCGCCTGATCGGGCTGGAGGAGGGCACGCGCACGGTGATCGAACTCGCCGCGGGCGAGGCCTTCGGCGATCGCCAGCCGGACATGGTGCAGTGGGTGGCGCGCAAGCTGCTCAACGAGCTGGGCGATCCCCACGAGCAATACGCGGCGGGCGACGTGGTGCAGTTCCCCACGCCCGATGGCCTGGGCAGCTACGCGGGCGCGGCCGTTCAGGTGCGCGAGGACGGCGCGGTGCTGTTCGACTTCAACCACCCACTGGCGGGCCAGCCGGTGCGCTTCGAAGTGCAACTGATCGGGGTGCTGTGATGGGCGATTCACCCGAAATCATCATGGCCGAGCCGCGTGGCTTCTGCGCCGGCGTGGACCGCGCGATCGAGATCGTCGAGCGCGCGCTGGTCAAGTTCGGCCGGCCGATCTACGTGCGCCACGAGATCGTGCACAACACCTACGTGGTCAACGACCTCAAGTCCAAGGGCGCGATCTTCATTGAAGAGCTGTCCGACGTGCCGCCTGGCGCCACGCTGGTGTTTTCGGCGCACGGCGTGAGCAAGGCGATCCAGGAGGAAGCCAGGCAGCGCGGCTTCCAGATCTTCGACGCCACCTGCCCCCTGGTGACCAAGGTGCACGTGGAGGTGGCCAAGCTGCACCGCGAGGGCTACGAGTTCATCATGATCGGCCACAAGGGCCACCCCGAGGTGGAAGGCACCATGGGCCAGCTCGACAGCGGCATCCACCTGGTGGAAGACGTGGCCGACGTGGCCCGCGCCGCGCCCGCGCAGACCGAGAAGCTCGCCGTGGTCACGCAGACCACGCTGTCGGTGGACGACGCGGCGGAGATCCTCGCCGCCGTGAAGGCGCGCTTTCCCAGCGTGCGCGAACCCAAGCAGCAGGACATTTGCTACGCCACGCAGAACCGGCAGGACGCGGTCAAGCTGCTGAGCCCGCAGGTGGACATCGTGATCGTGGTGGGCAGCCCCACCAGCTCCAACAGCAACCGCCTGCGCGAGCTGGCGGTGAAGCTGGGCACGCCCAGCCACATGGTGGACAGCGCCGACGAGATCCAGGCCGAGTGGTTCGAAGGCAAAAGCCGCGTGGGCCTGACGGCGGGAGCCTCGGCGCCCGAGATCCTGGTGCGCCAGGTGATCGAGCGCATCAAGGCGCTGGGCGCCATCTCGGTGCGCACGATGGACGGCCTGACCGAGACCATCAAGTTCCCGCTGCCCAAAGGCCTGAAGATCGACGGCGAAGACACCAAGCCGCTGGAACACCTGCGCTGAGGCGCGCCCGCCGCGCCCGGCCAGGGCGCAAAACTACAATCGCCGCATGCTAGACATCGTTCAACTGAGAAAAGACCTCGACGGGGTCGTGGCGCGCCTGCAGACCCGCAAGCAGCCGCAGCCCTACCTGGATGTGCCCGCCTACCAGGCGCTGGAGTCCGAGCGCAAGGCGCTGCAGACCCGCACCGAGGACTTGCAGAGCCAGCGCAACACGCTGTCCAAGCAGATCGGCATGCTCAAGGGCAAGGGCCAGCACGCCGAGGCCGACGCGGCCATGGCCCAGGTGGCGGCGTTCAAGGCCGAGCTGGAAGCCTCGGCCACGCGGCTGGAGGTGATCCAGGCCGAGCTGCAGAACCTGCTGCTGGCCGTGCCCAACCTGCCGCACGAGAGCGTGCCGGTGGGCGAGGACGAAAGCGGCAACGTAGAGCTCCGCCGCTGGGGCACCCCCCGCACGTTCGACTTCGAGCTGCGCGACCACGTCGACATCGGCGAAAAGCTCGGGCTGGACTTCGAGACCGGCACCAAGCTTGCCGGTGCGCGCTTCACCTTCATGCGCGGCCCCATTGCCCGCCTGCACCGCGCGCTCGCGCAGTTCATGCTCGACGTGCAGACGCAGGAGCACGGCTATACCGAGTGCTACACGCCCTACATTGTCAACGCCGAGACCCTGCTGGGCACCGGGCAGTTGCCCAAGTTCGAGGGCGACATGTTCGCCGTGAAGAAGGGCGGCCAGGACGGCGAGGAGGTGCCGGACACGCAGGCGCTCTACCTCATCTCCACCAGTGAAATCACGCTGACCAACACCGTGCGCGACACGGTGCTGGCCGAGGCCGACCTGCCGATCCGCCTGACCGCGCACACGCCCTGCTTCCGCTCCGAGGCCGGCAGCGCCGGGCGCGACACGCGCGGCATGATCCGCCAGCACCAGTTCGACAAGGTCGAGATGGTGCAGATCGTGCACCCCGAGAAGAGCTACGAGGCGCTGGACGCGATGACCGGCCACGCCGAGGCCGTGCTGCAGAAGCTGGGCCTGCCCTACCGTGTGATCGTGTTGTGCACCGGCGACATGGGCTTCGGCTCGACCCGCACGCACGATCTGGAGGTGTGGGTGCCCGCGCAGGGCACCTACCGCGAGATCAGCTCGGTGTCCAACTGCGAAGCCTTCCAGGCGCGGCGCCTGCAGGCGCGCTTCAAGAACGCACAGGGCAAGAACGAACTGGTGCACACGCTCAACGGCTCGGGCCTGGCGGTGGGCCGCACGCTGGTGGCGGTGCTGGAGAACTTCCAGAACGCCGACGGCAGCGTGACCGTGCCCGAGGTGCTGCGGCCTTACCTGGGCGGTCTGGAGCGGCTCACGCCGCAGTGACCGGACACTCGGTGGGCGCTGGCCGCTCCCCGGATGTCGAAAGCGCCTGGCCCGTTCGTCGTGAGGGTGGGGCGCCCATGTTGGCGGCGGCCCCTTGCACCAGAAAGGAAACGCCATGGCCAAGCTCGTGTTCGGCATGAACCAGTCCCTGGACGGCTACGTCGATCACATGGGGTTCGCACCAGGTCCCATGCTCTTTCGCCATTTCATCGAGCAGGCCCAGGGGCAGACGGGCAGCGTCTACGGTCGCGTGATGTACGAGATCATGCGCTACTGGGACGACGAGCATCCGGAATGGAGTGACGAGGAACGCGCCTTCGCGGCGGCGTGGCGCCGGCAGCCAAAGTGGGTGGTTTCGCGCACGCTGAAGTCGGTCGGTCCCAACGCCACGCTGGTGGGGGATGACCTGGAGGGCGCGATCCGCGCGCTGAAGGCCGGGCACGATGGCGAGATCGAGGTGGCGGGCCCGAACCTGGCGAAGCGCCTCACCGAGCTGGGCCTGATCGACGAGTACCGCATCTACCTGCACCCCGTGGTGCTGGGGCAGGGTCAGCCCTATTTCGCCGGGCCCCGGCCGCCGCTGCGCCTGGTGAGTCACGAGCCCATGGGCGAGGACGTGCTTCGGTTGACCTACGTGCCGGCCTGAGTTCGCGAGGGTGGCCGGCGTCAGCGCGGCCGGCGCATGAGGTGTCGCGCCACCGCGTCGAAGGCGGGCAGCGTGGTCGGGTCGTTGGCGGCATTGCTCGCCACCGGGTGCGAGGCGTAGCGCACGATCACCACGCCGGCCTGCGGGTTCACGTAGATGCGCTGGCCGTGCACGCCGCGCGCCATGAAGGCGCTGTCGGGCTGGTGGGTGACCCACCACATGTTGCGGTAGCTCCAGCCGGGCAGCAGGCTGTAGCCGGCCTGGGCGAAGGCCTCGCGGCTGCCGCCGCGCCGGATGTCGTCCACCACGGCCTTGGGGATGATCTGCTGGCCGTTGAAGCGGCCGTTCTGGCGCAGCATCTCGCCAAAGCGCGCGAGGTCGCGCAGGCCGGTGTTGAGTCCGCCGCCGGCGAAGGGGGTGCCGGTGGCGTCCACGGTCAGGTAGGCGTCTTGCTCCGCGCCCAGCCGGCTCCAGATGCGCTCGGACAGCAGCTCGGCCACGTTGCGCCCGGTGACGCGCGCGATGACCCAACCCAGGGCATCGGAGTTGACGGTCTTGTAGGCGAAGGCCGCGCCGTGCCGGCCCTCGGGTTGCACCGTCTGCAGGTACTCGTAGTAGCTGCGCGGGCCGGTGTAGTCCTTCGGCTTGGGCAGCGGGTTGCCGGCCTGTGAGTAGGCCCAGACTTCCGCGTTGGGGTCGGCGTAGTCTTCGCTGTACTTCAGCCCCGTGGTCATGTCGAGCACCTGCCGCACGGTGGCGTTGCCGAAGGCCGATCGCGCCAGCTCGGGCACGTAGTCCGCGACCCGCTTGTCCGCGTCCAGCCGGCCTTCGGCCACCAGCATCGCGCCCAGCGTGCCGGTGACGGATTTGGTCACCGACATGGCGCCGTGCTGCCCCTGCGCGTTCAGCACCCCGAAGTAGCGCTCGTAGACGACGCGGCCCTGGTGCAGCACCAGGATGCCGTCGGTGTAGTTGGCGGCCAGCGATTCGGCCCAGCTCATGGTGGCCGCGCCACCCAGGGGGGTGAAGCGCACGGCGTCGATGTCCTGGCGCAGCGCGCGCGGCAGCGGCGTGGGCGCGCCCACGCCACGCGAGACGTTCACCGTGGGCATGAGCTGGCGGAAGTTCGACACGCTCCAGCGCATCGCGGGAAACTGGAAATAACTCCCGTCGTCGAAGCGCAGTTGCCGCTCCGGTGGGGGCGGGGCGCCCACCATCCAGCCCAGCTTGGCGGGGTCGCTGGCCGCAGCGTCCGGCGGCGGGGTCTGGGCGAAGGCGGTGGCGGTGACCACGCCGAGCGCGAGCGCGAACGGAAGCAGGGCGGATTTCATGGCAGGTGGCTCCCCAGGTGGGCGCGTGTCAACAATTCTCTCAGATCGGACAGCCCCACCGGCTTCTGCAGGCGCGCGTCAAAGCCGGCGAAATCGGCACGGCCGGCTTTCTCGTCTTCGGCGCCGTACCCCGTGACGGCGGCGGCGAAGAGGGTGTCGCCACCGGGCAGGGCACGCAGTTCCTGCAGGACCTGCGCGCCGTTCTTGCCGGGCATGCCGATGTCGAGAAACGCCATGCGGGGGCCGTCCTGCCGGGCGGCTTCGAGCGCGGCCTTGCCGTCGTAGGCGGTGCGCACGCGACAGCCCAGCATGCGCAGGAGGTCTGCGAGGCTGTCGGCCGAGTCGCGGTTGTCGTCCACCACCAGGAGCCAGGGCGTTTCCTGCTGGCTGGCCTGCGCGTCCATGGACGCGCCGGGCAACTCGAAATGAAAGACGCTGCCCTGGCCCGGCCCGGGGCTGGTCGCGGCGATCGTGCCCCCGTGCATCTCCACGATGGAGCGCGCCAGCGCCAGCCCGATGCCCAGGCCGGACTGCCGCGACGCGGCGACGCCGTCGCCCTGGGAGAACAGGGCGAAGATATCGTGGATGGCCGTGGCCGAGATGCCCTCGCCGTTGTCGGCCACCTCCACCCGCAGTCGGGTACCGTTCACGCGCGCGCTCAGCTTGATGGTGCCGCCGATGGGCGTGAACTTGGAGGCGTTGCCCAGCAGGTTCTGCAGCACCTGGGCGAGGCGGATTTCATCGGCGTTGACCCAGAGGTTGGCGGCGGGGATGTCGACGTCGAAGGCCTGGCCCCGCGCGTCCATCGAAGGCCGCGCCACATCGATGGCCCGGGCCACCACGTGGTTGAAGGACACGCGCTCGGGCTTGATGCGGATCTTGCCGCCGGTCAAGCGCCCGGCGTCCAGCAGGTCGTCGATCAGCCGCGTGAGGTGGGTCAACTGCCGGTCGATCATGTCGCGGCTGGTGCGCAGCGTGGGGCTGGGCGAGGCTTCCAGCTGCAGGATCGACACCGCGTTGCGGATGGGCGCGAGCGGGTTGCGCAGCTCGTGGGCCAGCATGGCGAGGAACTCGTTCATGCGTTTCAGGGAATGCTCCAGCTCGCGCAGCCTGCTGCGCTCGCTCATGTCGCGCGTGACCTTGGCGAAGCCCAGCAGGGAACCGTCCGCGCCGTGGATGGGCGTGACGATGATGTTGGCCCAGAAGGTCGAGCCGTCCTTGCGCACGCGCCAGCCTTCGTCTTCGGTCCGGCCGTGGGCCAGGGCGTCCCTGAGCTCCTGCACGGGGCGGCCCGCCTGGACGTCCTCCTGCCGGAAGAACATGCCGTAGTGCTTGCCGATCACCTCGCTGGCCGCGTAGCCCTTGATCTCTTCGGCCCCGCCGTTCCAGCTCTGGATGATGCCGTCGGGGTCGAGCATGTAGATGGCGTAGTCGCGCACGCCCTCGATCAGCAGGCGGAACCGCTCCTCACTTTGCCGCAGGGCGTCTTCGTGGGCGCGCCGCTCGGTGAGGTCGCGCGTGACCTTGCCGAAGCCGGTGAGCGTGCCGTGCGCATCGCGCATCGCGGTGATGACCACGTTGGCCCAGAACGGTGTGCCGTCCTTGCGGACGCGCCAGCCTTCTTCCTCGTACTTGCCGACCGCCGCGGCCTGCCGCAGCTCGTGGTCGGGCCAATGCCGGGCGCGCGCCGGCTCCGGGTAGAACATCGAGAAGTGCTTGCCGATCACCTCGTCGGCACGGTAGCCCTTGATGCGTTCGGCTCCCGCGTTCCACGACATCACGCGGCCCGCCGGGTCGAGCATGAAGATGCCGTAGTCCTGGACGGCCTCCACCAGCAACTGGAAGCGGTCGGCGGTGGACGGTTCGCGCGTGTCGGGGTCTGTCACTGAAGTGCGCTCCAGGGGATGGGAGGATGGGCGGCGGCGGCCCCCAGTCTACGCTGCGACGGCGGCGGGGCTGTGTGGGTTGGCGCACGGACCCCGCGTCGGGAAATTGCCCCGGCTTTCCCCGTCTGTTCGCGGTCTTGCGGATTTGCCGGCGTGGGAAATTCACTGTCCTGACAGGTCGCCTGGCTTCGCCCGCCTTCGGGCAGCGCCAGGCATTCACTTCCACTGGACGAAGAAAGAAGAAGCCGCGTGTCTCATCCCCATTCCCTTTCCACGGGTTCCCCTCTTGCCACCATGAGCCTGCGCACCAAGCTGCTGCTGCTGGTCATCGGAGTGGTGCTGGTCGGATTTGCCGTCACCGTGATCTCGCTGACCCGCCAGGCCGGCCAGCTGCAGGAAAGCACCGCGCTCCTGTACGCCGAGGAGCTGGCGAGCCGCAATGCGGCGCAGGTGGAGTCCGAGCTCAACGCCACCATGACGGCGGCGCGCACCCTGGCCCAGGCGCTCGGTGGCCTGAAGGCCACCGGGCAGGCCGACCGCATCGAGGCCGATGCGCTGATCCGCAACGTGCTGGAGGGTTCGCCCCAGTTCCTCGGGGTCTGGGTGGCCTGGGAGCCCAACGCGTTCGACGGCCGCGATGCCGAGTACGTGGACAAGCCGGGCCACGACGCCACGGGCCGCTACATCCCCTACTGGAACCGGGGTTCGGGTTCGCCGATGGTGGAGCCGCTGGTGGACTACGACAAGCCCGGCCCGGGCGACTACTACCAACTGGCCAAGCGCACCGGCAAGGAAACGCTGATCGAGCCCTACAAGTACACGGTCGCGGGCAAGGAAGTCATGATCACGACCACCTCGGTGCCCATCGTGGTCAACGGCCAGTTCGTGGGCGTGGCGGGCATCGACCTGCCGCTGTCCAGCCTGCAGGAGAAGGTCCAGGCGATCCGCATCTACGACACGGGTTATGCCAGCCTGCTGTCCAACGGCGCCCTGTATGTCGGCGACCGCGACCCCGCCCATGTGGGGCAGGCACTGACCAAGCCGGCCGAGCTGGAGGCCATGCGCACCGCGCTGGGCGAGAACCGGCCGCAGCGCGTGCGCTACCTGCACGAGGGACTGAACACCGAGGTGACCAGTGTCTACGTGCCGATCCGCGTGGGCAAGGACCACTCGTCGTGGGCCTTCGCAGCCACCGTGCCTCAGGACCGCATCCTCGCCGAGGTGCGCCAGCTCAACGTCACCGCCGCGCTTCTGGGCGCGGTGTCGATCGTGCTGGTGTCGCTCGGCCTGCTCTGGGCCCTGCAGCGGCTCGTGCTGCGCCCGCTGGGCGGTGAGCCGGCCGAAGCGGTGGCCGTGAGCGCCCGTGTGGCCCGGGGCGACCTGGGCCAGCCGGTGCCCGTGCGCACCGGCGACACCCACAGCCTGATGGCCCAGCTGGCGATCATGCAGAAGGACCTGGCCAGCGTGGTCGGCCGCGTGCGGCGTGGCGCCGAGGCCGTTGCCACGGCCAGCGCGGAGATTTCCCAGGGCAACCAGGACCTCTCCAGCCGCACCGAGAACCAGGCCAGCGCGCTGGAGGAAACCGCCGCGTCCATGGAGCAGCTGGGCACCGCCGTCGGCCAGAACTCGGGCCATGCGCGCGAGGCCGACCAGCTGGCGCGTTCGGCCACCTCGCTGGCCGAGCAGGGCGGCGCGGCCGTGCAGCGTGTGGTGGACACCATGCAGGACATCGACGCCGGTTCGCGCAAGATCGCCGACATCATCGGCGTCATCGACGGCATCGCCTTCCAGACCAACATCCTGGCGCTCAATGCGGCCGTCGAGGCGGCGCGCGCGGGAGAACAGGGCCGGGGGTTCGCGGTCGTGGCCGGTGAGGTGCGCAGCCTGGCCACGCGCTCGGCGCAGGCCGCGCGCGAGATCAAGGCCTTGATCGGCACCAGCGTGGAGAGCGTGGGCAACGGCACAGTGCTCGTGAACGAGGCCGGCCAGACCATGCAGGAGCTGATCGCCTCGATCCAGAAGGTCTCGCGCCTCATGTCGGACATCAGCACCGCCAGCGGCGAACAGAGCGCGGGCGTGAGCCAGGTTGGCGAAGCGGTGGTGCAGCTGGACCAGTCCACGCAGCAGAACGCCGCGCTGGTGGAAGAAATGTCCGCCGCTGCCAGCAGCCTGCGACAGCAGGCGGACGAGCTGGTGAAGACGGTCTCGGTGTTCCAGCTCGGGACCTCCTCCCACGGCTGACCCCGGCGGCCCGCGACGGCGGGCCGCCTTCTTTGCGCCCTATCCGTGCGCGGCGTGGCCCGAGGCCATGTCCCACACCTTTTGCGCGATGGGGTTCTTCTGCTCTTCGATGATGTGGGCCATCAGGCCGACGGTGCGCCCGATCATGGTGAGCGCCTTGCCCAGTTCGGGCGTGAGGCCCATGTCGAGCACGATGGCGCCCTTGGCGCCAGTGGCGTTGAGCGGGATCTTGCGGCCGGACTGGCGCGCCGCCGCCGCCGCGAGTTCCACCGCGAAGCGCGAGTACACGCCGTAGTAGCCGCACTCGCGGGCGATCTCGAACATCCGCTCGCAGCGGGGGTCGCCGTCCACATGGATGGGGTGCCCCACGCCCGGGATCTTGCGCTTGGCCGCTTTGTTGGCCCGCACGCATTCCTCGGCGCACGCGCGCAGTTCCTCGTCGGTGTAGCTGTCCTTCGGGGGCAGCGCGTCGCGCAGGAAGCGCGCGCTGTACTCGATGACGCCGAGGAAGCGGCTGCCGGCACCGAGCAGGCCGGCGGCCAGCGCGCCCTGCATGGCCTCGGGGGCGCCGTGCAGCGTGAGGCGCGAGGACAGCGCGCTGGGCGTGAGGCCGTGGTCGGTGGCGCTGACCAGGAACAGGTTGAGCATGCGCTTGAGCGGCGGGCTGGGGAACTCGCCCAGCAGCTCCAGCGCCAGCACGTCGATGAAGTCGCGGTTGAACAGGTCGTTGACGAGGTCATGGCCCCGCACCAGGATGGAATGGGCGTCGCCCCCGCCGATCTGGCTGTCGAACATGGTGATGTTTCCTTTGCTTGAGGTATCAGGTGGGCCGGTGCGTCACTCGATCACGGCATCGAGGGCGACCACGCCCTGACCGTCGTCGAGCACGACCAGCGGATTCACTTCCAGGGATTGCACACGCTCGCCCAGGCCCAGGAACAGCGCGGCCATGCGCTGCATGGCGTCCAGCAGCGCGGCGCGGTCGCGCGCGGGCAGGCCGCGGTGGCTGGCGAGCCGTTTGGCGATGCGCGTCTTGTCGAGCGCGCGTTCGAGCACGGCGCGGCCCGCAGGCAGGTGGCAGCGCGCCACATCGGCCTCGACCTCCACCCACACGCCGCCCGCGCCCACGCTGAGCACCGGGCCGAAGACCGCATCGCGGTGGATGCCGACCAGCATTTCCACGCCGTTCGTCACCATCTCCGACACCAGCACGCCGCGGATGGCCTGTGGCGGCACCAGGTGCCGGCGTGCGTTGGCGAGGATGCGATCGAAGGCCTCCCGCACCTGTTCTGCGTCGCGCAGGTGCAGGGCCACGCCGCCGATCTCGCTCTTGTGCAGCACGCCGTCGGCCACCAGCTTGAGCGCCACCGGAAACCCGATGCGGCACGCCTGCGCGGCGGCTTCATCGGCGGTGGTGGCCTGCGCCTCCTGAGGCGAGCGCACGCCGTGTTGCGCGAGCAGGGCCTTGGCCTGGGTCTCGCTGCAGGGCAGCGCCACGGTCGAGGAGGGCCCGCCGACCACCGCGGCCTCGGGTTCGTTGGCGGTGCCGAGCTGCTGCGCGTACCCGCTGCAGCGCTGCAGGGCCAGCGTGGCGTTGCGCAGGCTGTAGATCGGCGCGAAACCTTCTCTCACCAGCAGCTCGTGCGCCGGGCCGCGCCGGCTGCTCATCCAGACCGGCACGAAGGCCTTGCTGCCGGTGCGGGCCACTTCCAGCATGTTGCGCACCAGGCCTTCGGTGCTGGCCGCGTAGTTGGAGGTGATGGGGTACAGCACCACGTCCACGCCGGGGTCGGCGAACAAGGGCGTGAGGCAGCGCCGCGCCAGTTCGGGGTCGACCAGGGCCTTGGTGGTCAGGTCCACCGGGTTGGTCAGCGCGGCGTAGGAGGGCGCGTGCTTCGCCATCTCGGCCACGGTGGCCTCGCCCAGCGTGGCCATGGCCAGGCCCGCTTCGCCCACCTTGTCGGCCGACAGCACGCCGGCACCGCCCGACGACGAGTACACGCAGACCCGCTGCAGGTTGCGCACGCCCACGCGCGAGATCAGGCTGGCCACGTCGAGCAGCTCGTCCAGGTCCTCGACGCGGATCACGCCGTGCTGCGAGAACACCGCGTCGTTGACCACGTCTTCACCGGCCAGCGAGGCGGTGTGCGATTGGGCGGCTTTCTTGCCGAAGTCCGAGCGGCCGATCTTCAGGGCGATCAGCGGCTTGCCGGCGCGGCGCGCGGCCTGGGCCGCGGCCACGAAGCGCGTGCCGTCCTTGATGCCTTCCATCACGGTGCAGATCAGGTCGGTGCCGGGGTCGTTCGCCAGCCAGTGGATGAAGTCGGCGCTGTCCAGATCGACCTCGTTGCCGGTGGAGAACCAGCGCGAGAAGCGCACGCCGCGCTCGTCGCCCTGCATCAGCGAGCGGCCCAGGCCGCCGCCCTGCGTCACCAGGCCGATGCGCGAGAGCGCGCCGCTGCGGCCGTCGTTGCGGAATTCGGTCGAGAAGGTCAAACCCAGGCGGGGCGCCAGCAGGGTCATGCCCGCGCAGTTGGGGCCGTAGATGCGCATGCCGGTGCGCTCGGCCAGAGCCCGCATCTCGGCCTCGACCGAGCGGCCCGCCTCGCCCAGTTCGGCAAAACCACCGGTGAACACGATGGCGTAGCGCACGCCCCGGGCGGCGCAGGCGCTCAGCGTGGCGATGGCCGATTCGGCGGGCACCAGCAGCAGGGCCACGTCGATGCCCTGGGCCGGCACCTCGTCGACGCTGCGGTGCAGCGGCTTGCCCATCAGCTCGCCGCCCTTGGGGTTGACGAGGTGGACCTCACCGCTGAAATCCGAGTGCTCCAGCAGGTTGAGCACGGTGGTGTGCCCCAGCGTGCCGGGGCTGGTGGAGGCACCCACGACCATCACCGAGCGCGGCTGCGTCAGCCCCGCGAGGTCGTCGAAACGGACGGCGCTGTTCATGCGGCCTCCGTTCTGCATTTCATCAGCGTGGTCCATTCGCTCTCCACCACCACCTCGCCGCGCTGGTTCTTCACCGTGCGGTGCATCGCCACGCGGCCGGTGCCGGGGCGTTTCTGCGACAGCGTTTTCTCACCGATGCGCAGCTCCACATGCAGGGTGTCGCCCATGAAGACGGGCGCACGCCACTGGCAGCGCAGTTCGGTCAGCGCCAGGCGGGCGCCGTCCATCAGCCGGTACACCGGCATGCGGGTGGTCAGGCCGGATGCGATAGCCAGGGTCAGCAGGCCGTGCGCGGCGCGCTGGCCGAAGGGGTGCTCGGCGGCGAACACCGCGTCGGTGTGCAGCGCGTTGTAGTCGCCCGAGAGGCCCGCGAACTGCACCACGTCGGCCTCGGTCACGGTGCGGCGCGGGCTTTCCCAGGTCTGGCCGGTCTGCAGGTCGTCGAAGTACAGGCGCCGGCCCAGGTGTTCGTCCAGGTCGAAGGGGGTGCTCATGCGTAGCGCCCTCCGGTGACGTGCACGGTCTCGCCGGTGGTGAAGCCGGCCAGCCGCGAGGCCAGGAAGGCCACGGTGGCGGCCACGTCGGCCGGGTCGCCCAGGCGCGCCACGGGCGTGTTGGACTTGGCGCGTTCGGTGAGCTCGGCGTAGTCGGGCCGCTGCTGCATGCGCGGCGTGGAGATCACGCCGGGCGCGACCGCGTTGGCGGTGATGCCAAACTTGCCCGACTCCAGTGCGAGCGAGCGCGTGAAGCCGATCAGGCCGGCCTTGGCCGCCGAGTAGTTGGTCTGCCCCGGGTTGCCCAGGTGGGCACGCGAGGCGATGTTGACGATGCGGCCGTAGCGCTGCGCCATCATCAGCGGCAGCACGGCGCGCGAGCAATGGAAGGCGCCCAGCAGGGTCACGTCGAGCACCGCGTGCCAGTCTTCTTCGCGCATGCGGGTGAGGTAGCTGTCGCGCGCGAAGCCCGCGTTGTTGACCAGCACGTCCACCTTCTGCCAGCGGTCGGTGGCCTTCTGCACGGCCTGGGCCACCTCGTCCTTGCTGGTCACGTCGGCCCGCACGCCCAGCGCCTGGCCGCCCAGGGCGGTCAGTTCTTCGCAGGCAGCGTCGATCGCGTCCTGGTTGGTGTCGCACACGACGACGTTGCAGCCTTCCTGCACGAAGCGCCGGGCCATGGCCAGGCCCAGCGTGCCCGCTCCGCCCGTGATGAAGGCGGTGCTTTCTTTCAGTCCGAGATCCATGATCGGTCAATCCATTCAAGGCAAGGTCAGTCGATCTGCAGCTTGGCGGTTTCCACCAGGGTCTTGGCCTCGGCGCGTTCCTTTTCCCAGAACTTCGCGAAGACCTCGGGCGTGCTGCCCACCAGCGGCGTGTAGATGCGGGCGAAGCGCTCGCGCACCTCGGGCGTTTCCAGCGTCTCGCGCAGCGCCTTGGAGAACTTGTCGACGATGGGTTTGGGCGTGCCCGCCGGCATGACGACGGCCTGCCAGGTGGTGACCTTGAAGCCGGGGACGCCGGCCTCTTCCACGGTGGGAATCTCGGGCATGTCGGCGGCGCGCTTGCCACCGCTGACGGCCAGGGCGCGCAGCGAGCCGTCCTGGATGAACGGGGCGGTGGTGGAGCGGCTGTCCACCATGAAGGTCAGGCGCCCGGCCAGCAAGTCCTGAATGGCCGGCGCGCTGCCCTTGTAGGGCACGTGGGTCATGGGTGCGTTCAGGGCCAGGGCCAGCGAAGCGCCGGCGATGTGCATGGAGCTGCCGTGGCCAGCCGAGCCGTAGGACATCGTGGCACCGGTTTGCCTGATGCCTTGCAGCAGCTCCTGCATGGTGCGGTAGGGCGAGGACTTGGGCACCACCACCACCAGGGGCGAGTCGGTGAGCTGGGTCACGGGCACGAAGGCCTTGCCCGGATCGATCTTCACGCCCTTGTAGAGGTAGGTGTTGACCGCCAGCGGGCCCACGTTGGCCCACAGCGCGGTGTAGCCGTCGGGCGCGGCGGTGGCCACGGCCTGGTTGGCGATGTTGCCGTTCGCGCCGGGCTTGTAGTCCGGCACCACGGGCTGGCCCAGCCGGCGCGCGAGTTCTTCCTGCACCATCTTGAAGGCGATGTCGGACGCACCGCCGGGGGCGAAACCGATCACCATGCGGATGGGCTTGTCGGGCCATTCGGCCAGGGCGCTGCCCGCGAGCGTGCACGCCGCGAGGCCGAAAACGATTTTTTTGCTGAGTTTCATTGGTGGTCTCCTGGGTTGAAAGGGTTTACACGCTCATGTCGTACTTGACGTTCTTGAGCTGGGTGTTTTCGTAGATCGCTTCGAGCCCGCGCTCCTTGCCGATGCCGGACTGCTTGTAGCCGCCGAAGGGCGCGTCGAAGGAGGTGCGCACGCCGGTGTTGATCGCCACGCTGCCGCTCTGCAGGCCGTGCGCCATGCGCAGGGCGCGGCCGCCATCGCGCGTGAACAGCACGGCGGCCAGGCCGTAGCGCGAGTCGTTGGCGAGGTCCAGCGCCTGGGCCTCGTCGCGAAAGCCGATGACCGATTGCACCGGGCCGAAGATCTCGTCCTGCGCGGACTGCATGCGGTTGTGCGAGTTCAGCAGCAGGGTGGGCCGCACGAAAAAGCCGGCAGCCGTCGTGGCGTCCAGCGCCATCTGCCCGGACGCGGCGGGCAAGGCACCTTCGCGGCCGGCGATTTCGATGTACTGCTCGACGCGCTGCTTCTGCGCCGCGCTGACCAGCGGCCCCATCTCGGTGGCCGGGTCGGTGGGCGAGCCCACGCGCACGGTCGCGAGCCGCTGCTGCAGGCGTTGAATGAATTCGTCGCGGATGCCGTCCTGCACCAGCAGGCGGGTGCAGGAGATGCACACCTGGCCCGAGTTCTTGATGAGGTCGCCCGCGGCCACGGCCACGGCCTTCTCCAGCGGCGCGTCGTCGAACACGATGAGGGGCGATTTGCCGCCCAGCTCCAGGGTCACGCGTTTGACGTCGCTGGCGGTGGCGGCCAGGATGCGCGCGCCGGTCACGGTGCCGCCGGTGAACGACACGCGCGAGACCAGCGGGTGCGTCACCAGCCGCTGGCCCACGGTGGCGCCCGGGCCGTTGACCACGTTCACCACACCCGCGGGGAAACCGGCCTCCTCGAACAAGCGCGCCAGCGCCATGGTGGACAGCGGCGTCACCTCCGAGGGCTTGAGGATCACCGTGTTGCCCGCGGCCAGGGCCGGCCCGAGCTTGTTGACGGTGAGCGTCATCGGGTAGTTCCACGGCATGACCAGGGCGCACACGCCCAGCGGTTCGCGCAGGGTGAAGTTCAGCACGTCCGGCTGCCCCACCGGGATGGTCTCGCCGCGCACGGCGGGGATGATGCCGGCGAAGTACGCCAGCGACGCGGGCATGGCCTTGAGCGATTCCAGCGAATGCGTGATGGGCTTGCCCACGTTCAAGGTTTCGAGCCAGGCGATCTTTTCGCGGTCGCGCTCGAACAGCTCGGCCAGGCGCCGCAGCAGCCGGCCGCGCTCGGCTGGGGTGGTCTTGCGCCAGTGTTTTTGGTGCGCCTCGTGCGCGGCCATCACGGCCGCATCCACGTCGGCCTCGGTGGCCTCGTGCACCTGGGCCAGCACCTGGCCGGTGGCGGGGTTCAGGGTGTCGAAGGTGCGGCCTTGTGCGCCTGCGGTCCAGCGCTCGCCGATGAGCAGTTCATAGGGCCGGGTGTCGACAACGTTCATGGGGAAACTCCTGGGTGGGCCATCTGCAGGTACAGCGACCGGATGTCTGGGTGCGCCAGCGGGCGCGGGTTCAGCGGGGTGGAGGCGCGGCGCCGCGCCCCGG
>NZ_JBMDKH010000050.1:0-441 GCF_057809615.1 Hydrogenophaga sp. FG152
TGTGATGTCTCAATAGGTTGTTCATCCGTCTCGGATTTGGGAAGCTGTGGTTACCAGGCCAAGCAACTCAAGTCAGGAGAGACGGATGAACAGTCATAAGCATGCCCGCTTGACGGCTGCGGGTCGAGCCCTACTGGTCAGCAGGGTATTGGACGAAGGCTGGTGCGTGACAGCGGCTGCCCAGGCCATGGGCGTGAGCTGCCGCACCGGGTTCAAGTGGCTGGCCCGCTTCAGGGCCGAAGGCACAGCAGGGCTGTGTGATCGAAGCTCGCGACCGCATCACAGCCCCACAGCCTGCCGCCCCGAACAGGTGAGCCAGTTCGAACTGCACCGCCGACAACGCCTGCCGTTGTGGCGCATTGCCCGCCAGTGCGGCCGCAGCCTGTCCACCGTGGCCCGGCACATGGCCCGCCTGGGCTTGAGCCGCTTGAGCGCCTTGCA
>NZ_JBMDKH010000051.1:0-367 GCF_057809615.1 Hydrogenophaga sp. FG152
CGTCGAGTTCCTGCAGGATGACGCGCACCCGGTCGAGGTAGTTCTCGCCCGCGTCCGTGAGGGAGACGCGGCGGGTGGTGCGGTGCAGCAGGCGGGTGCCCAGGTGGTCTTCCAGGTCGGCCACCAGCCGCGTGACCACGGCGGGCGACATGTCCATGGCGCGCGCCGCCGCCGCAAAACCGCCTTCATCGATCACTTTCTGGAAGGCACGCATCGAGGCCAGGCGGTCCATAACAAAGCTCCTTCAAAGGGTTTTCCCGGGCATCAAAACCATGATTATTGCTGAATTGGAAACACAATAGTCGTTTCGGCGCTGTTTTTCTTCTGATTCAGAAACTTTACAGTTCATCCCATCGATGCACGCAAA
>NZ_JBMDKH010000052.1:0-364 GCF_057809615.1 Hydrogenophaga sp. FG152
GCACCTGCGCGGCGACGTTCTCGGCCAGGCCGTGCTCGAAGCCCGGGGCGTCGGCATGGATCACCTTGGCCACGCCAGCGATCTGCGCAGCGGCCTGGGCGGCAGCGGCGGCGTTGTGGCCAGCCACGAGGACGTGCACATCACCCCCGCACTGGGCGGCGGCGGTCACGGTGTTGAGGGTCGCGCCCTTGAGGGCGGCGTTGTCGTGTTCGGCAATGACCAGGACCGGCATTCAGATCACCTTCGCTTCGTTCTTGAGTTTGTCCACCAGGGCGGCTACGTCGGGCACCTTCACCCCGGCACCGCGCCTGGGCGGCTCGCTGACCTTGAGGGTCTTGATGCGCGGCTTCACGTCCACACCCAG
>NZ_JBMDKH010000053.1:0-348 GCF_057809615.1 Hydrogenophaga sp. FG152
TGTCGGTCATGACGCGCTCGATGCGCACGCCCAGGCTGGCGTAGTAGTCCACGGCTTGGCGCAGGAACTGCACGCAGCTCAGGGCCGTCTCGTCGCCCAACACCCGGGCGAAGGAGACCCGGGAGTGATCGTCGATGGCCAGATGCACGGCGTCCCAGCCGATGCCTCGGTTGCGGTGCTGGCGCTGGCCTGTGATGCGGTGGCCCACGCCCTGGATGCGTCCCAGGCGCTTGGTGTCGATGTGCAGTAACTCGCCAGGACTGGCGCGCTCATAGCGGCACACGGGCACGGGCGGTTGCAAGGCGCTCAAGCGGCTCAAGCCCAGGCGGGCCATGTGCCGGGCCACGG
>NZ_JBMDKH010000054.1:0-320 GCF_057809615.1 Hydrogenophaga sp. FG152
GCGTTCTCGAAGCGGCTTTGCAGGGCACCGAGGTCGGCGCGCGAGCTGTTGATGGCGTTGATCGCGGTGTCGATCACCTTCAGGGCCTTTTGCGCGTCGCCGAAGCTGTTGACGCTGATGTCGTCGAGCTGGCTCGTGGCCGCGGCGCTGTCGGCCGGGGCGGCGCCGGTGGTGGTGGCACCGAAGCCGACGAAGCTGGCGGCCGTGATGGCGGTGTCGGAGAACACCTCGAAGCCGGTGGCGGTGCCGCCGGCGTTGTAGGTGACGCGGGCGAACACGCCGGTGTCGGACGACTTGGCGTTGATCGCGTCCACCACCTG
>NZ_JBMDKH010000055.1:0-314 GCF_057809615.1 Hydrogenophaga sp. FG152
GCGTTCTCGAAGCGGCTTTGCAGGGCACCGAGGTCGGCGCGCGAGCTGTTGATGGAGTTGATCGCGTTGTCGATCACCTTCAGGGCCTTTTGCGCATCGCCGAAGCTGTTGACGCTGATGTCGTCCAGCTGGCTGGCGGCGGCGGCACCGACAGCGACCGTGCCGGTGGCGGCGGCGGTGAAGCCACCGAAATCGGCCACGGCAATGGCACCTTCGGAGAAGGTCTCGAAACCCGTTGCAACGCCGGCCGTGTAGGTGGCGCGGGCGAACACGCCGGTGTCGGACGACTTGGCGTTGATCGCGTCCACCACCTG
>NZ_JBMDKH010000056.1:0-310 GCF_057809615.1 Hydrogenophaga sp. FG152
TGCCGGCGTGCCGGTGCACTACCGCGACGAGGGCTCCGGCCAGCCGCTGGACGTGCAGCGCAACCCCAACGTGTCGGTGCGTTTCGGTGAGTCTTCGCCCAAGCTGCCCACGCCCTCCGGCACCACGATCTACACGCCAGACACCGCCCACCAGGCCTCGTTCGCCTACATCCCCTACCTGATCACGGGCGATGCCTTCTACCTGGACGAAGCCATGTTCTGGGCCAGCTGGAACATCGCCGGGGTCGACCCGTTCTACCGCGAAGGCGCCAAGGGCCTGATCTACGGCAACGAGGAACGCGCCCAGTCC